>JBGPBQ010000193.1:0-8128 GCA_041481345.1 Anaerolineae bacterium | reverse complement strand
GGGATGCTCCTGCTGGAGATTTGTTCCGGTCAATTATTTTTTAGCCACTCGGCGATATAGGCTGCTATGACCAATGATGTTATTCTCGAGAAGATTGTTGTAAGGACTTATAAGATTGATTCGAGCGGATGACCTTAATAGTCAGGAAAAGGCGTAGACATGACTGTCACTCGCGTGTTGTGGGTAATAGCATGCCCGGATTACGAGCCGCTGTTTTCGATCCTGGATGGCTTACGCGTTAGCATCAGTCATAGCTTTTGGATGAGTGAACAAAGTATAGAAGTGAATACTTGTGACATGGGGGAAGATTTGGGGCATACAGTGACAGAAGTCAAAATCGCTTTTTCGATGTCCCACAATTCCTTGACAATCGCCGAGGAGCATATACAATGGTAGGTAAGCTAGTAAGAAGTGAGATCGCCCAGCAGCTTCTAAGCGATCTCGTGTGGAAGCTATACAACAGGATAAGACCTAGTTCTTTGACATCCGTTTTTCAACAGATCGAGAGCCAGAAGGGTAATAAGACTTTACGCTCCGCTGAGCGGGTACCCACCCTCTCCGCCTTGAAAAATCAATATTGAAGATACCGACCAATCTTACTGAAATAGCACTATCCATATTTTTGATAAAACGCTTGATCAGTCATGCTCAAATACATGATTCCTTCAATGATACCAACGACAGCCGGGATGCCTGTCCAGCAGAACAATAGATAGATTATCCCTTGCACTGACTGACTAAGGTAGAATTTATGGACACCAAAGCTGCCTAAGAAAATCGCCAATAACCCTGCCACGAGCTTATTATGTGTACCTACAACAGGCGCAAAAGGCGGTGCAATTACAGCTTGGTTTGCCCCACAATACGGACACACTGCCAGGTTAGCGTTGATAATCTTTTGGCAATTGATGCACGCTTTCTGCTGAATCACAGGAGCATGTACTGCAGTAGGTAAAGGTGCTCCACATTCTATGCAAGTTGAAACATTATCACGATTCAGTGCCCCACACCTTTCGCATTTAATTGGCATATGATCTCCTCATTGAAATTCTAAAAACTATTCATCCTTCTGATAGCAAAATTTCTCGATATCCTTCAATGGAGCAGTATTTTCTTTTCCAGGAATAAAAACACAGTCGTCCCGGTCACAATAATATACCTGCTTCCATTTTTCGAGTGCGGCTTCCCATAAAATCAACCACTTCTGATACAGTTCTTCCTCGGCTGACCTTTGCTGCTGTATCCCCTGATGATAGCTATCCAGATGGGTTTGGTATTGACTTAACTGATCCTGATATGCATTCCTGGTGTGGGTAACTTTCTGTTTTTCTTTTCGGTCTCGCGAATACAAAAAAAATGCTGTAAGCCCAAAAATAATCACAAAGAAAAACCCATATCCGCCATTGCTGCGGATACTACTAAGAGTGCACATTAGCGATAGACCAGCTAGAACGCAAAAAACAATAAATGCAGTTCTGAGTGAATTGGAAGAATTAAGCAATTGCTGAACCGGACCTGGCGGTGGTGGTTGGTTGATTGCTTGCTGTGGGTGCTGCGGTTTTTGGGGTGGAGCGAAATAACCACGATTTTCACCCCCGCTTGCCATGATGGCACTGACTTTTTTAGTGCGATCATTTCTATGGCAGATCGGGCACTGGCTCACCGCTTCTAAGATCCTGCCTTCGCTTTGTTTGATAATATTATCCGTTTTACAATATGGGCAGACCGCATGAAGCAAATCTCTACCTGCCTGTAGAGGTGCCCCACAACCCTGGCAAGCTAGCTTAATCAGATCACTCATCGGATAATTCCTTATAATACAAATTGATATATTTTGGGTTTTAGTATTATACATTAACAATAACTAATCAAATGCAGCATTCTTCGGTCTACCAGCTTGACAGAAATCCCGTATAGTCAATAACCATATTGTTGTTTTAGAAAATTAATAATTGTCTGCATATCCAGGCTGATATACCACTGCTGGTCCTGATAAGCCATTGGAATATCCAAGCTAAAATTACTTTCTGAATGGCTGTTATCAGCCAAGCTTATAGCTGTTACCCTGCCACTAGCCGATACGATGGCACTGGTTTGATTTTGGGTAAGCACCGAATATTGCATCCGATCAAATGTTACTTTAAATCCATTTTTATTCACCTGATCAAAAGTAAATTGAAAAACTGGACGAGCCAACAGCCGGTTTGATGGGGCAAGGGCCGACATGATCACGTTTACGTTCATCTGATTCATGCCATCAAAGAAAGCTTTGACCGGCTCCTTGGGTGAATGGCTAGCTATAGGTGTGGGCTGAGCTGTGGGAAGTGGCATAGATTCCGGGCTTCCAAGATTAGGTCGCAGGTCAATGGGCATATCCCATGCACCCGTATCAGGCTCAGCTGCATAGACTGGTGGGATGAGCTGAGGCACATCTGGCTGGTCGGAACCTGGGTCATGCCAAAACGGCCATGCCGCCCAGGCAAGACCCGCATAGGCTGGATTGCTATTTTTGGAAAACTCGACCACAATGGTGTGCATGCCGCGACCTAAATATTGAGAAAAACTGTCCTTGACCGATTTACCATAACCATCGAGGACGACTTTCCCATCAATGAGCACACGAAAGTTGCCATTGATCTTTTCCAGGAAATCATATGTCCATCCCAAAGGAAACCAGATGTTGATAGACGCGGTCCAGCGGATGGAATGTGAATCGAGATTTGTGACGGCAATATCCGGCCGACCATCTCCCCAGTTTTGGCGGATTGCATCCACCAATCGGGTATATGCTGGAGCTCCTGATAAATTACCATTATCATAATACTCAACTTTAACGGCGTTATCGGGATGCAGAACATTGATATCATTCGTCCAGATGATTGAGCCCTTTTCAAAATCAGCCTGCCAATAAACCGTACCATGGGACGGATATTCATAAATCCCTCGAAGGGGCAACCCCATTTTTGCAGGACCGCCCTCAGTAACATATCGCTGCCAAATTGGTTTATAAATCGCATACCCCTCGTTTGTATTAGGCAATCTATAGATCGCCCCACCTTCAAATTCCTGCCAGCGCACGCCTGGATACCCAGGAAGATCCTCACCCTTTCTCAACGGATTGCTAAGGAAACCATGCGACCCACCTAACACGCGGTATGTTCCCGCCACCTCAGGGATGAGAGGAATCCCATTGGTGGGTGGAAAATCGGTGGAAGAGATGAATATGTATTCTTTTACACCATCCAGCGAGGCACCGATAGCATTGTTCTTAAAATCAATATTTTTACCACTTTTAGCATTATCCTTATAGGGATCATTTATCTTATATTGACCATTGGCGTCCCTACCAGTAATCACAACAAAATGGCATTTAACCGGATCATCACATATTGATGATGAGGGAGTATTGGTCAAGAAGGCAATCACGGGATGGTTGGCTGATAATTCTTTATTTACCCGATCACTTAAACTGTCCTTTGCAGTCGTCCAAGCCACCGTAACAGATTTAACCAAACCACCAGTTGCCTGACTGTATTTTTCTGGATGATCCCATGTTAGGTAGTCATCGAAATAAACACCCGCATTATATAATGCCTGATTCGTATGGTTGACATCCGTATCAAGACCATAATATCTAAACACCATGGAAAGAGAGGTGATCCCACAGCCATAACGATCAATCGTCGATTTAGTTTCCCCAATCTTATTCGTATTCCCCACTTGTGATTCAAAGGGGACTTCCAGGTCGACTGGCGGAAGGATTGGTGTAGGTGTCTGTACTACCGTTGATAAAAAGAGGAGAATAGCTGCCGCAAAATATGTAAGCAGGGCAATGATTGTCTTGATCATAAGATTACTTTTGCTGCCGTTGAGTTAGAATTCCTGCTATCAAAAGCCAAAGAAACCCGAACCAAGCGCCCCAATAACCAATTTGGTAACTAAAATGAAATACCCCTAAACCATATTGGTTAATTTGACTCCCCAACTTCTGATTTAGGAGAATCGTAAATATTATCAATCCCACGGCTCCCATTGCCCCGGACATAATGGCAGCATCAGAGCCTGATTTGTGCCCGTTCAAGGAAATAAGACCAAGGACTCCTAAGACCACGATTCCAAAGACCAGAGGGTAGCCAGTCACTCCTGATGCTGCGGAAGTATCCGAGCCATAAGGGGCGTTTGAGCCAAATAGACCACCCATCTGATTGAGCTGATTTACTTGATTAAGAAAGGAATAGTGACCAGAGGCAATTTCATATCCCGAAGCTGTAATTCCAGATTTCATCCCAATTGCGCTGCAGGATACTAATATCCAGGGCATAAAAAAGCACAGAATAACGATCACTCCTCCAATCGATGTCAGCCGTTTCAGCCAGCCGAGTTTGAGAATAGGCCCCGGTGGTGGGGTTGGAAGTGGAACCTGTTCGCTGATTAATTTTCCACAGCTTTCGCAAAATTTACTCCCTTCCGGGTTTTGATGTCCACAATAGGTGCAGTACATTTTCTCCTCCAAGAACTCAAGATAATGGGTTTTCTGGCTGGAAAGGAACTCCCTCTAAACCGTGTTCAGGACAAAATATTCCGCGCAGTGGTTTGTGGCACTTAGGACATACCAATTGATCGGCTACAGGGATTGGAGTGCCTTCGGACGGTGGTGCAATAGGAGTGACCTTCGGCACACCCTCAACACCATGAATGGGACAGAATTTTCCAAGTAATTCCCTGCCACACTGTGGACATACCAACCCAGACTTCTCACCCGTGACGGTTGTTTGAGGGGGGTATTTTGTTGAATATTGTTCCATTTCAGGGGCTTGCTCGTGCTTTACATGCTCCTCCTCAATGTGTTTTGCCTCAATCTGGCGGTGGGTTTCATCAATTGCTAGGCAGATCATCTTTAGCGGTTCCTCACTGATCTGGTTGTTTTGATAAAGCACTAAGGCTTGGTCAGCTAATTCCGCTTTTTTTGCTCGGATCTTATTTTCTAAATCATGAATCTGATTTTGGATATTGAATATACGAGTCTGTTGATCCACCTTCCACTTTGCTACAGTTGCTGCATGAGTGATTCGGTTTTGAAATGGCATAGAAACTCCTTATATTCAATTGTTTTACAACGATTTGAACAAATTAATAAATTGCCCACTCATAAATTATTAATATTTAGATATATTATACATTAAAACTCTATAATATTAGCCAACTATAAAGAAACTAAGCATTATTTAGGTCAGTTAGGGATTGATCCGATTGCTCAAGTATTTTTCTGTAAAAGTAATCTGGTTTCCATCGGAAGCCTGTAAAGCACCTTAAAAATCAGTAACACTCACATAAGGCCAACAGATCTTCTTTTTCAAAGGTCAGATACACTCGCCCGGTTTGCCAGACATCATCGATCTCCATCAAGATGGCACTGACCAAGCGCAAGCAGGCAGCTTCATTTGGGAAGATGCCCACCACTCTCGTTCGACGATGTACTTCTCGGCTGATCCGTTCAAGCCCATTGGTGGTGCGTATCATGCGTCGATGGGAAGCCGGGAAAGCAAAGACCGTCAGACCTTCCGGAATGTTTTCTTCCAACCAAAGTGCCGTTTTAGAAGCATATTTTTCATACTTCTGAACGGCTTTTTTCAGGAAGGTTTCCGCAGACTCCCGGTCCGGTGCATTGAATATCGCCCGAATGTCAGCCGCCACTACAGAGAGCATCAAGGGGCGATGCACGTTAGCAATGGCATTTTGCTGCAGGTGGAATTGGCAACCTTGCCAGGGAATACCAGCAAAGACGGCACTCCAAGTGGACATCAATCGCAACTTTATATATTTTTTCCACGCCCCCCGATATGTGATATCAGCGATTGCGTGAACAGTTCCTGGAAATTGGTACCTGAGTAGCCAAAAAGAACCACTTTCTCTGTGTAAATCCAAAAGTAAAAACTGCTGTTCAATAATAATGAATCTGGTAATCGTAAATTGTCCAAAAGTGAGCTAACTCGGTAACTTTTGTCTTGAGTACGCGGGATAAACGTCCCGTTATCAACGGGACATCTGCCTATCGCCTTTGAAGCCAAAATCGTATATGATTATCATAGCCTGAGCAACGAAACACGGTCTATACCGGGCTCAAGCACCGCACTCATGATCTGCAAGGCGTAATCAAACGCTACTCACACGTTGGCCGGGGTACTCCTGCTGGAGAATTGTTCCGGCCAATTTATTTTAACCACTCTTCGATGGAGGCTGCCATGATCAACAATGTCGTTCTCGAGGGGATTGTTGTCAGGACTTGAAAGATTGATTCGATCGGATGGCCTTAATAGCCAGGAAAGGGCGTAGACATGACTGCAACGTGCTTGTTGTGGGTGAGGGCCTTCCTGAATTGCGAGGAGCTGTTTTCGTTCCTGGATGGTTTACGCGTTAGCATCAGGCATAGCTTTTGGATGAGTGAACAAAGTATAGAAGTGAATACTTGTGACATAGGGGAAGATTTGGGGCATACAGTGACAGAAGTCAAAATCGCTTTTCCGATGTCCCACAATTCCTAGTATAGGGAAATAAGTGAGGTACCCTCTGTGTACATGAACCAAATCTGGATCAAACCGTACTTAGGAGGATACCTCATGTACCAATCTAACATAGACAGACAATTCGTGCAAGACCTAGCAGGGACCCTGCATGCAGGGGTTGACCTTGCTTTGGAGAAGAATGTGGTGGTCGTGATCAATGAAAAGGCGGAACGACTAGACCATTTCAGTTTTCCGCAAGACCGGGGAGGGTATGACTACTTCCTGCGGCGATTGGAAGGTCTGAGCCAGAATTATCAAGCTGCGAAAGTGGTGGTGGCAATGGAGCCGACCAACTATTTCTGGAAGCTGTTGGCCAGGGAGTTGGAAGAGAAGCAGCAGACATATCGTCTGGTGAATGCCTACACGGTCAAGAAGCACCGCGAAGGGGATCAACTCGACCGGTCCAAGGACGATCGGCGGGATGCAGGACAGATCGCAGAGCTCTCTCGCAACGGCAAAACCACCCAAACCCAACTCCAAAAGGGAGCATATGAGGAGTTGCGTCAGTACGCCACGCTGTACCACCAGTTGATGCAATCCATTCGGCGTGAGAAGACCATTCTGTGGGGGCTGATCGGGCAAGTCTTCCCGGAGTTGATCCAGGCCTTCAAGGATTTGGAAGGGGAGACCTACCGAGCTTTATTAATGACCTGCGCCGCTGCAGCCACAATTCGCCAAATGTCCGTTGAAGTGTTTTTGACAAAGGTTCGGGCAGCTTACTCAGGAAAGAGGCTGTGTGTCTCGAAATTGGAACGCGTCTACCAACTGGCAACCAGGTCAATTGGCGTCACTGAGGGCATAAAGGCCATTCAACTGGCCATCCAGGTGCATTTGACCCAACTGCAGGTCTTTGAAACCCAGTTAGAGCAGGTGACCGGCGCCATGACGGCGCGATTGTTCTCTCTCCCAGAAGCCCTCTACTTGCTCTCGTGTCCCTGCCTGAAGCCAACTTCTGCAGCCCTGTTTCTGGCGGAGGTGGGTGATCCACAGCGCTACCAAAAGGCCGCTCAATGGGTCAAATTAGCCGGGATCCAACCTGTCCCCAATACATCCGGTAGGAAGCAGCGCAGCCGAACTCCCATGTCTCATCAGGGTCGCCCGCATCTGCGCACGCTGCTCTACTTCTCCTGCTTGCGCATGATCCAGTACGATACCCGCTTTGGACAGCTTTATTCCTATCTGCAAAGGAGGAAAGACAACCCGCTCACCAAAATGCAGGCTCTGGGTGTGCTCATGAACAAACTGCTGCATATCTGGTGGGCGCTCATCCAAAACCAGACCTTTTACAACCCATCCTTCGGCCTGTCTGTCTGAAGCTGACCTGTTTTCATTCCGCTCCAGCTGAACCGCCCGCCTTGGAGCATCGGCACTGTTTGGCTACCCGGGGACACCGTACAATTCCTTGAGGCGCGTAGCGACCTCGTTGTCAAGCTGGGTTGCCCCTGCCGCTTGGTCAAGTCGAATAAAGTATGTTGAGGCTAAACCTCGGATGCACTAGGCCGATCCCAAGAATTCCGGCTGGGCATACCGGGCGAGCCATGGTTGCTGTTTTCCAGGTTGAAGAT
>JBGPBQ010000192.1:0-8193 GCA_041481345.1 Anaerolineae bacterium | reverse complement strand
TCTTGATATTTACGCCAGGTTTGTTCAAGATAAGCAGCTTCTTCACGGCAAGGTGGGCACCATGAGGCCCAGAAATTAACGATCACCACCTGACCGCGTAGATCTTCCAGGCGGATAGTACGACCATCAAAGGTGGTTAACGTGAAATCGGGAGCCATACCGTTTTCACGGGGTCCATTGTTTACTTTTACCAACCCCATCGCGAGTAAGCTCAGCAATCCGAGGACGAGCACGAAAGCGATGGTTTGCCCACTTTTGCCCAGCCAAGCCTTCTTTGGAGAGTTAGTAGAGAGTTCTACTGATCCAGTTTGTTCATCCATACCGTCATTCCGTAGGAAGATGTGGCTCAAGTTCACCCTTTTCCCCGCTCAGGGGCTTGTAGGAGTGTGACATTGAGTGGTCATGGTTATCCTGCATCATAAACTTCATCATAAAAAGATGAGAGAGAGGACACAGGAGAACTAAACCAATCCATAGCACAGAGCTAACTTGCACATTAAGCAGAAAAATGGCTGCAAGTGCCACGACGGGGATGAGGCAGCATACGAGCATGATTATGAGATGCTTTTTCATCATGGGTAGACCTCCAAGATTTGTTGGATCGCCTTATCTGCGACCGTGGGATCAGCAGCTAACCATAAGACCAGATTACCAGATTGAAAGTAGACGTTCTTTTGATCCATACCATCCAAATAGTAAATTGTCCGATTACCAACTTCGAGTTGCTCGGTGGGTATGAAGGGTGAATTACCCAATGCGATCTTCTCTTTCATTGCGCTGACGATTTGTGAAGCGATTGAGCTCGTGGAAAAACCAGCCACCCATAATGAAATCTGGTTAGTGTTTCCATACATACCCATCGCACCAGAGTCGATCGGGAACCCTTTTCCATGCAGCTGGGTGATCTCAGCGACTGCTTCAGGACCATAGGTTGCGGTATTCAATGATAGGTTTACTAATGATCTAGGTAGTTTGGTGTCCTTGGGATTGGCAATCGAGTGATTGAGATAGCTAAAAATAATGCTACCGGTCAGGAGTATTACACCCATAAGGATTACTAAACCAGCAACGGGGCCTCGGATTCTCCTCTTATCTGCCGACATTACTGCGATGTTACCCTACACAGCTTGTGCTGGAAAAGCGCCATCTGACTTGAGCCCTTATAGGCTTTTTTGCGTATCAAACAGGGTTGTGCGTCAAATGGCGTATACGCTATATAGCCAAATTACTCTGGCACGGCAATCTTATTTCGGTCAAAATGTATTAGTGAATGCCCTATTCAGAGGGAAGTAAATATGAAAAGAACTCTATTCCCCAATTGTTGCCGTATTATTTTTGTTATTCTTGTTTTTGCTGCGTTTTTATCAGCATGCCAGGCTTCAGCTACCCCGCGACCTACAGTGGAAGTGGTGGGAGAGCTGGTCACGGTTACCGGTGGTTCATACACAAACGTGACCCCCGCCGAGCTGGACACCATGTTGACCAATAAGGATTTTACGTTAGTTAATGTGCATACTCCTTTTGACGGAAAAATAGCCCAGACCGATCTATTTATCCCTTACGATCAAATCAAACAGAATCTGGATAAGTTCCCGGTGGATAAGAATGCCAGGATCGTGCTTTACTGCCGCAGTGGGCACATGAGCGACATTGCAGCCAAGAGCTTGATCACATCAGGGTATACCAATATCTGGAACCTGGCTGGCGGTATGGTCGCGTGGGAACAAGCAAATTTGCCGATCGAACATTGACCCAAGAACAGAACCCTACGAGAACGCCCATCTCTACAATCTCATTCTCTCCCAATCCAAATGTAAAGTGGAGGTTTAATACATTTATCCATGCCCTGGCTTTTGTCATCGGCTTTTCTTTGGTATTCATTCTGGGTTGGGGAGGCACCGTCACCATATTTGGCCAATTTTTTACTGAGTACAAGAAAATCATTAGCCAGATTGGTGGAGTAGTGGTGATTGGATTTGGATTGATGACGCTTGGTGTACTAAAAATCTCCTGGCTCAATATGGACAGTCGCCCTGAATGGAATCCCAACCGGCCTAACAGCCTGGTTTCATCAAGCTTAATGGGAATCTTTTTTGCTGCCGGCTGGACACCCTGTATCGGTACGACCCTGGGAGCAATCCTGACATTGAGCTTTAGTCAGCAAGGTTCGGGGCAAGCCATGTTGCTTGCATCCGGTTATGCCCTCGGACTGGGTATCCCATTCCTGATTATTGGGTTCGGGATGGGTCACGCTCTGAAATTCGTGCAATGCTTTCGCCGCTACCATCGATTGATCCAGATCGGTAGTGGTGTGCTCCTGATGATCATTGGGCTGATGTTACTTAGCGGACGATTGAGTACGATCGCGATCTGGGCGCAGAAAAACGGCTATTTTTTTGACTTACCTCTAGGTGGCAGTGCTGTCCCTACTTACCTGATAGCGATATTAGCCGGATTGATCTCCTTCCTCTCGCCCTGCGTCTTGCCATTGGTTCCTGCATACATTGGCTACCTTAGCGGGCAGTCAATGGGCGGGGTGAGAAAAAACCCAGTGAAATAGAAGGTATAGGCTAAAGTGCTTGTACATCTGTACGGCAGATGGCGCTATTGGTTTAGATATGGGTGCCATATACTATTATCGGCTATAGAAAATGATGAGTTTCTAAATGAATTCGAATCGCAATAAAAGCCAATCCACGCAAGGAGATCATGAAGCCGGCCTGCTGGCTTCATTGCATAAAGCCTTTCATGAAAATGGCGTTTCTTTGGATCAGGCAGAGATAACGAATTTCTATGTAGCCTTGAAATCAAAACCCCTGGCAATATTAGCAGGCCCCGCCCATAGCGGAAAAACTGTGCTCGTTCGTGGATTAGCACAATCGCTTAGCGAACAAGATGACTTACGCATCCAGATGATCAGCGGACATCCCTGGTGGGCTGAGGGAAGTGACGATGTGGCCAGTAACACTGAGTTGCACATGCGCTATTCTACTGAAAAGATAATGTCAATTATCGAAGAAGCCGGGCAGCCAGAAAATGCACATCAGGTATTCATTGCCTGCCTCACCCAGATCACTCCGGCTGAATTATTGAGCTTTTTTGCTGAAGTATCTTATCAACTTCAAAACGGGCAGATTATGCGTCTCGGAGATACCCACCTGACCGAGCCGATAAAATTTCCAGCTAATCTGCGAATAATCGGCACAATGGATACAAATTCGTTTGATTGGTGGGATGATGACCTTTTGTTCAGCACAACCGTTATTCAATGGTCTCAAGAAACTGATATCCCTGATCCTATAATTAACCAGGATGTAATTCTAGATGAGTATGAATTCCTGCAATCTTGCGTTCGGGGTAAAGATGCTGCTTACAACAAGGTATATCCCGTTTTAAAGCATCAGCGTCAGCCTTTATATACTCTTTTTCAAGTTAAGGCTAATCTACACCGTTATATTTCTTGCCTGGATCTTGCTTTAGATGAAGTAATAATATATTTAGCAAATTCATGGTCGAGATTAGGTGATGGACTCTTTCACCCCTCACCAGATCGCAACCTGGCAATTGCCCTCGACCTGGCAATTACCCAAATTTTGTTACCGCGTGCCGTCAATGCGATTCGTAAAGAGGAGTCGCTACGGGATCGCTTGATAGAAATCCTTGCTGATAAGTATCCCCGCTCGACCGGTTTTATGACCATGCAGGGAAACCAGGTTTAACTACTCTTATGGTGAAAATAATTATATGAATACCTATCTCCACATGAAAGGAGGTGACACGAATGGTAAAAGACCCGATTTGTGGTATGGATGTAGATCCCAAGTCTGCTGCCGGAAAATCCGAATACCAAGGGAAAAAATATTACTTTTGCTCAAATGGTTGCAAAAAAGCATTTGATAAAGAACCGCAGAAATACATAAATGCGCATGGACACAGCCTCGAACAAGGGCATCAGCATTAGTACACATTCAACCAGGGGTAGCTGGTTTGATCTCAGCTACCCCCGGACAAATAATAGAAGGTACCATTCATGATAACAATTGGCATTGATCCGATCCTCTTTAGCATTGGTCACCTGCATATTCGTTGGTATGGCCTGATCGTCATTACAGCCGTATTGGTTGGCGTGTGGCTGGTGGCGCGAGAAGCCGCACGTAAAGGTTTCAAGAAAGAAGACATTTATGACGCTGCCATATGGGTCATTATAGGCGGGATGATAGGCGCGCGCCTGTTCCATGTGCTCGATCACTGGCCAGACGAGTACGCAGCCAACCCTATTCGGGCTTTGTATATTTGGGAAGGTGGGTTGGCGATTTGGGGCGCAGTTGTTGGTGGACTGATCGTAGTCGCTATACTGGCAAAGCTGCGCGGTTGGCAGCTGCCTAAACTGTTGGATGCCGCTGCTCCAGGCCTAGCCCTGGCACAGGCCATTGGTCGAATTGCCTGCGTCATCACTGGCGACGCAATGGGAAAAGCGACGAAAGGACCCTTTGGTTTCGCTTACTCCAACCCAAACGCGATGGTTCCGAAATTGGGTGTTTATTACACACCCATGCCTGTGTTCGAGATCATTGCCAACCTAGGCATCTTCGCCCTACTGTGGCAGCTCCGTAAAAGGAAATGGCCGGATGGCTTATTGTTCCTGGTTTACCTCAGCCTGTACAGTATCGAGCGTTTCTTCCTGGCTTTTACCAGCTCTTATCAAATCATAGCCTTTGGTATGACGCAGTCGCAAATCGTAGCCCTGGTCTCATTAGCCATCGCTGTGCCGTTGATCGTGCGGACTCTAATGCAGAGCCAGCGGGCTCTAGCAGTCAGGTGAGATATGTCAAAAAGTAACAAATCCATCTCTGCCGCTACACTGGAACGCCAGCAATTGAATAAGGCGAGGCGTGAGCGTAATGACCGAATCTGGACAATTGTAATCATCGTTATCGGGGTGGCACTATTCGTTACGATAATTGCCATCCAAATCAGCCACCACTTGTAATCAGCTTACCATTTTCCTCTCCTTAGACCACTTGGCCTGTGCTCTTAAAAAAGCACAGGCCATTTGGCTTATTTAATCGTAGGTATAAAATCTCTTAATAAACCACCCAGATCGTCGTATACTAACCAGGCAATGAAATATTTAACTGAAATGTAGTTAATGAATGAAAGGCGGGAACCTATGAGTGTTAAAGATCCTGTATGTGGAATGGAAATTGATCCTCAAACTGCTTACGCTACCCGTGAGCACATGGGAAATACGTATTATTTTGACTCTGCAACCTGTGTCGAACAGTTCGACGCCGATCCACATAAATATGCGATGTCTAGTTCCGCAACCACCGGCTATAACTCATCCTTGCCACTCGAGCACATTGAACTACCCCTTGTTGGGTTAAAAAATGGCAGAGGAGTACGTGGTTTACAAAATGCACTCAAAGCAATCGAGGGTGTTAAGTCCGCTTCTGTCAATACGTCTTCTCATGTAGCTGCGATTGAATACGATCCTCAGGTTGTTACACTCCCGATATTGTCTACCACGGTGAAATCTGCCGGTTTTAGTATGGGTGGAGCACAAACGCGCATTGGCATTCAAAATCTGCGTTGCGCTTCATGTGTGAAATTCATTGAAGACGAACTGCGTGCCACACCTGGCGTGCTGGATGCTAATGTAAACGTTGGCACTCAGGAAGCATCGGTCAATTACCTGCCAGAAAAAACCATCCTGGCACAGCTCAACACCGCTATCGAAACCTGGGGATATATAACTCGTCCGGCGGCCAGTGAGGAGCCGGTGGATAAACAGCAAATTGAACAGAAGAAAGAATACCGCCGGTTGATGAGCAACTTTTGGCTTGCCGCCATAATTTCGATCCCGGTGATGATCATCGCATACGCGAAATACCTTCCCATCGTTCGAGACTGGAGCTCGGAGGCCTTGCGTTTTGCATGGGGCGCTTCAGCATTACTCACTTTACCAGTTCTGTTCTGGTCGGGAAGTGATTTCTTCACTGGAGCGTGGGCTGCACTAAAACACCGGGCTGCCAATATGAACACATTGATTGCTCTTGGTACTGCTGCGGCTTGGTTATACTCTACATCGGTAGTTCTATTCCCTGGAATCTTCCCGAAGGGCACTTCCGAGCCTTTTTATGATGTTGTGGCTGTAGTGATTGCTCTGGTTGTGCTGGGGCAGGCGTTGGAATTGCGTGCCAAGGGTCGCACCAGTGAAGCGATGAAGAAACTGATGGGTTTACAGGCGAAAACCGCACGAGTGATCCGTGATGGGAAGGAAATTGATCTACCGGTCGAAGAAGTTTTGGTAGGTGATGTGGTCCAGGTGCGCCCGGGCGAAAAGGTCCCTGTGGATGGTGTTCTTGTAGAAGGTAGCTCAGCAGTGGATGAATCCATGCTTACTGGAGAATCACTGCCTGTGTCCAAGAAAACCGGAGACGAGGTAATTGGTGCCACGATCAACAAAACAGGTGCATTCAAATTCCGCGCTACCAAAGTTGGAAAAGACACTGCCCTGGCGCAGATCGTCAAGATGGTCCAGGAAGCCCAGAACAGCAAAGCGCCCATTGCGCGTATGGCAGACACTGTTTCTGGTTATTTCGTGCCAGTGGTGATGATCCTGGCAGTGATCACCTTCATCATCTGGTTCGACTTCGGGCCTGCACCGCAGGTCGTTTATGCCCTGGTCACTGGTGTGACCGTGTTGATCATCGCCTGCCCTTGCGCGTTGGGTCTGGCTACACCCATGAGTTTAATGGTCGGAATCGGAAAGGGAGCTGAAAATGGTATTTTGATTCGTTCTGGCGAGGCATTACAGACTGCCCAAGGCATCCAGACGGTCGTATTGGATAAGACTGGCACGATCACAAAGGGAAAACCTGAGCTGACCGACACACTTGTATCATCCAATTGGAACGAAAACGAATTGCTGCACCTGGCTGCATCAGTGGAAAGATCCTCCGAACACCCACTGGCGGAAGCCATTGTCGAAGGAGCTAAAGCGCGGGGGATTGTGCTGAGCGAACCAACTGCTTTTGAGGCAGTTCCCGGACACGGCGTCATTGCTAGCGTAGATGGTCATCGGGTGGTGTTGGGTAATCTGAAGATGTTGGACCGTGAAAAGACCTCTACTGGCGATTTTGAACAAAAGGCAGCAGCTCTGGCAGATGATGGTAAGACGCCGATGTATGTGATTATTGATGAACAGCTGGCTGGGATTGTAGCAGTAGCGGATACCGTGAAAGACGATTCCACGGAAGCAATCGCTGCACTTCAGAAAATGGGTATCGAAGTGGTTATGATCACTGGTGATAACAAGCGTACTGCTGATGCGATTGCCCGTAAGGTCGGTATTACACGCGTGTTATCGGAAGTTTTACCCGAAGATAAAGCACACAATGTTCACCTGCTGCAGGCTG
Organism: Anaerolineae bacterium; assembly: GCA_041481345.1. Lineage (GTDB taxonomy): Bacteria > Chloroflexota > Anaerolineae > Anaerolineales > UBA4823 > FEB-25. The sequence goes on along the minus strand of JBGPBQ010000192.1, from coordinate 772 downwards.
AGGGTAAAAAGGTTGCCATGGTTGGTGATGGTATCAACGATGCACCTGCTCTGGTTCAAGCGGACGTAGGGCTGGCGATTGGGACTGGCACTGATGTGGCCATTGAAGCCTCTGATATTACCTTGATCAAGGGCAGTCTCAAGAGCGTAGCGACAGCCATTGAGGTCAGCCGAGCGACGATGAACAATATCAAACAGAACCTGGTTGGAGCATTTATTTACAACATGCTGGGTGTGCCCGTGGCGATGGGTTTATTGTTCCCGTTTTTCGGGGTGCTGTTAAATCCATTGCTAGCGGGGGCTGCTATGGCTTTTTCCAGTGTGACAGTGGTCACTAATGCCAACCGACTGCGCACCTTCAAGCCTCGTTTCAGCGGTAAATGATTTCCTTATCCGGAAAACCAGATTGGAGAACTTAGTATGAATACTGAACAAATCTTCGTAACTATCGGTGGAATTGCACTAAGTATTTTAATCGCCTGGTTCTTCTGGTTCGCACCTAAAGGACAAACACGAGCTACTGCAGCAGCAGGAGGCGTTCAAGAAGTTGCCGTCACCGTCAAAGGTGGATATACACCCGATGTGATCGTAGTCAAGGCTGGTCAAAAATTATGTCTGCGTTTCACTCGCCAGGAAAGTGCATCTTGTTCAGAGAAAGTCTTGTTTCCCGATTTTAATCAGAACGCCCTATTACCTGAAGGTCAGGAAGTGACCTTGGAATTCACTCCCGAAAAGCCGGGTGAATATGGCTTTCAGTGCCAGATGGGGATGTT
>JBGPBQ010000191.1:0-8243 GCA_041481345.1 Anaerolineae bacterium | reverse complement strand
CCTTACCTGCGGGACGAGACTTTCATGCTGACTTATGGAGACAGTGTGAGCACAGTTGACTTGAAAACGTTACTTCATTTTCATAAGACCCACAACTGCATAGCTACAGTGACAGCGGTACGGCCACCAGCTCGATTTGGAGGATTAATCTTCGAAAATGACCTGGTAGCTAGCTTTGACGAAAAACCCCAGATCGGTGAGGGTTGGATAAATGGCGGATTCTTCGTGTTTGAGCCCAAGATATTTGACTACCTGGATGGTGATCAGACTAACATGGAAGCAGATGCGCTGCCTCGGTTAGCAGCTGACCGCCAGCTATCAGCATATCGGCACGAAGGCTTCTGGCAGTGTATGGATACACTAAGGGAAAAACGACTATTAGAGAACCTATGGCAGAACAGTAAACCATGGAAAGTGTGGGAGTCGTAAGTTGAAGGTCCTACTTACCGGGCATGATGGGTATATCGGCTCTGTGATGGTGCCGATGCTGATCGCGGCGGGGCATGAAGTGGTGGGCGTGGATACACTCTTCTTCTCAAACCACAAGGCTGAACCTAGAAGAAAGAGTATGCTTGAGTTACAGCAGGATATCCGCGATTTCGTCCCGGCGGGAGTAGAAGGAGTAGAGGCGGTCATCCATCTGGCTGCCTTGAGCAACGATCCGCTCAGCCAGATCAACCCAGAGCTAACCTACGAGATAAACCATAGAGCGTCGGTAAGGTTGGCAATATTGGCGAAGGAAGCCGGGGTGCAGCGCTTTTTGTATGCATCCACATGCAGCGTTTACGGCGTGGCAAACCAGGAGGACTTGGTAACAGAAGATACCGGGTTGCACCCGTTGACCCCGTACGCGATCTCGAAAGTGCGGGTGGAAGATGATCTATCGCAGATGGCGGATGATACATTCAGCCCAGTGTTCCTGCGCAACGCGACTGCCTATGGATGGTCTCCCAACTTCAGGAGCGACCTGGTGGTGAATAACCTGGCTTGCTGGGCGTATACCACGGGGGAGATCCGCATTATGAGCGACGGCACCCCATGGCGGCCGATTGTGCACGTAAGGGATATCGCCAACGCATTTACGGCAGCACTGACTGCTCCGCGGGAGGCGATCCATAACCAGGCGTTCAACGTGGGACACAACCGCGAGAATTACCAGATACGCGAGCTAGCAGAGATCGTCAGGGAGGGGTTCGCGGGTTGCAGAGTGACTTACGATGAGAATGGTGGCCCGGACCCACGCAGTTATCGAGTGGACTTCAGCAAGATCACCCGGAGCCTACCTGAGTATAAACCAGCATGGAATGTGAGACGGGGAGTTGCGGAGCTGCGGGAAGCCTATGAAGAGACCGGACTAACCCGAGAGGACTTCACCGGTCCGAAGTACGTGCGGCTGGCGAGACTCAAGGCGCTGCTTCAGGAGGGTCGGCTGGACAGCAATCTACGCTGGAAGAACGGGGAAGAGGCTAAAGTGCATGAGCTATAAGGAGAACAGCTTGGGAAGAGCATTCTGGATAGATAGGCGAGTGCTCGTCACCGGCGCGACGGGACATATTGGGGGATGGCTGACGGAGAGGCTGATAGCAAGTGGGGCGGAGGTAGTCTGCCTGGTACGCGACTGGGTGCCACAATGTGAGCTGGTGAGACGGGGGATGATCGAGCAGGTGAAGGTGGTGCGCGGCGACTTATGCGATGCGGGCCTCTTAAGGCGCACCCTGGCAGACTATGAGATCAACACGGTGATGCACCTGGCGGGGCAGAGCATCGTGGGGATAGGTAACGTTGACCCGGTAACGACATTCGATAGCAACATCCGGGGGACATGGTGTTTGCTGGAGGCATGCCGGTTGAGCGCGGCTGTGCAACAAATCGTGGTGGCTTCGACGGATAAGGTATACGGCGAGTGCGACCAGCTACCTTATATTGAAGACACGCCCCTGCTGGCGGTTTATCCCCATGACGTGAGCAAAGCGTGTGCAGAGATGATCGCCCGCAGTTATGCGGTGACGTATGGCGTCAACCTGGGTGTGATCCGCCTGCCCAATATTTACGGCGGGGGTGACCTGAACTGGACGCGAATCATCCCCGGCGCGATCCGATCCATTATTAGAGGGGAACAGCCGGTGATCAACTCGAATGGCAGGTTCATCCGAGATTACCTATACGTGGAGGATGCGGTTTCAGCAGCCCTGCTGCTGGCTGAAAAGCTGGCGGAGAACCCAGAGGTGCGCAGCCAGGCGTTCAACATCTCCAGCGAAACCCACCTGACCGTGTTGGAGCTGGTGGAGCATATCCTCAAGCTGATGGATTCGCGATTACAACCAGTGATACGCGACCAGGCGAAGAACGAGATCAAAAATCAATATATGAGCGCAGCGAAAGCCAGAGAGATGCTCGGGTGGCAAGCGAGGTTCAACATCGATGAAGGACTGGGGCGAACGATCGAGTGGTACAAGAGCTACCTTTCCAAATCAAGCGGATAGAGGATAATCAATAATGCGAGTATTCATCACCGGCGGAAGCGGATTCATCGGAAGCCAGCTCACCCAAGTGCTCGTGCGGGAAGGGGCAGAAGTGTATGCCCTGCTGCGACCGAATAGCGACCCGTGGCGGATACAGGCACTAGTGCCTGATCTACAAATTGTGGAAGGCGACCTGCTGCACCCAGAACAGGGATGGCTGGAGCAGATGGGATCGATCCAACCAGAGATATGTTTGCACTTCGCCTGGTACGCCGAACCAGGGATTTTCCTGACCAGCCCATTGAACCTGCAGTATCTCTCGGCGAGTTTGCTACTGGCGGAGGGGCTGGCGAAGGCGGGATGCCACAAACTGGTGATAGCGGGCTCCTTCTCAGAGTACGACCAGGAGCTGGGGTATCTGGCTGAAAATTCGGCGCTGAAGCCCAACACGCCATACGGGGCAGCCAAGGTGGCATTGTACCAGGCACTGTCCTTGTGGGCACCGGCTCAGGGGGTGGAGATCGTATGGCCGCGCATCTTCAGCGTGTATGGACCGGGCGAGCACGAGAAGCGCTTCGTGCCGGCGGTGATCCTGGCGGCGCTGAAGGGAGAACCGACGCGGCTTTCGCCGGGTGAGCAACTGCGGGATTACCTGCATGCGGCGGATGTGGCGGCGGCGATCTGGGCAGCGGTGAAGAGCGGAATGAAGGGAGCGGTAAACATCGGCAGCGGGAAGCCGGTGGCGATCGGAGAGCTGGCGGTGAAGATCGGCGAGCTGGTGGGACGACCCGACTTGATTAGACTGGGTGACCTGCCGTACCGAGCGGGGGACCCGATGTTCGTGTGCGCCAACACGCGGATGCTCTCGAGCACGGGATGGCGGCCACAGTATGACCTGGAAGCGGGGCTCAACGAGACCATCGAGTGGTGGAGAAAAAGGTTGGAAAGCAACACAGAGCATCAAAGGCGTTAGTCTGTAAAAAAACGAAGGAACGAATATCCCTTAGAATTGTTCTCTGATGGTTTTTTGAATAAAATCTCAGGATGGGCATGTATGGTTTGTTTCATAAAAATATCGCTCTCAAAAATCGTTCGCGATACTGCGTCGCAAAGATCGCTCCTTGAAATCAATCGAAACAAATATCCTTTATTAACGACTGCAGATGGATTTGTTTCACAAAAAAAATAAATCGAAACAATTCATCTCCGGGTAGGGATTAGCATCGTCAAAGGGCAACCCAACCCCTCCCCAAAAGGGAAACCGCTTTTGGAGAGGGAGCGATTGTACCGGTAAAAATCAACCGGTATACGGGTGCTTATATTTTTTTAAATAATGTAAGCCCCCTAATTATAGCTCAAATGTTCTAATTCTACAAGAGGTTTAAGAAGATTTAAGGTAAGCGTAGGGTAACAAGTGGATACATGATCATTCAAATCCTGTGGGTACTCGTGATTGCGCACATCACGATCACGTGGATCCTGGCGATACAGCGGGGGAGGAGAGCCAGGCAGAACCAAACCAAACAGCCGATGCCCAGATTGGAGGACCTGCCAGCGGTATCGGTGATCGTGCCGGCGTGGAACGAGAAGGGGACGATCGAGAAGAATATCACTGCGCTGCGGGAGGTTCAGTACCCGAGATGGGAAGCGATCATCATGGCGGGGGGCGAGGATGGAACATTTGCTTGTGCACAGGAAGCGGCAGAAGGTGATGAGCACTTTCAAATCATGGAACGGGGTGCGGAACCGAAAAATTCAGCCCTCTTGCGAGGGGTCCAGGCTGCGAAGAACGACATCTTGGTGCTGCTGGACTGTGACAATATGGTGGAACCGGGGTGGCTGGCCGCGCTGGTAGCACCATTCACCAGCGGTGCCTCAATTAGCGTGGGAAACAGCCACCCCAACCGGATCACGTGGATGACACTGGAAGAACAAATGTGGAACATCCAGACCTACCAGATCCTGAAGCTGTCGTGGATCCAAGGAGACCGGTCGATTGCCATCCGGCGTGAGCTGCTTTACCGGATCGGTGGGCTGCCGGAACATACGTATGCGCGCGAGGATTGGGATATCTGGGCGAGGCTTGGCGAGACGGGTGAACGGGTGGTATTTGCTGAAAAGGCTCACCTGACCACAGATAGACCCGCAACGCTTGAGGAATCATGGAAGCACCAGGTGCGCTGGAGACGCACGCACCTCAATGGAATGTGGGAACACCGTGCGTTGCTCGTGAAACAGCCGGTGGAGCTATTCAGACAACTGTACGGTTATCTCTTAAGCGTTGGGCTGTCTTTTCTGGTTTTGACCGCATTATTCACGGTACTATTCCAACCTGCTTCAATCCAGACAGTGCTGAGCCTAATCGCACTGGTTGTCGTCTGGCTGTGCGTGCGCCAGGCGGCGGTGGCGGGCGGGGTGGCAGCCTTTACCGGTGATTGGAAATGGCTGGCGAGAGCCTGGATGCCGGCGATTAACCTATTTGTGACCATCCCAGCCTCTTTGGTGGCTCTGCTAACATATTCAAACCTGGAACCGTATTACAAAGGTGCCCGGCACACTCAACCCAATCACGGAAGCTGAGCTCATTTCTCTATGAAACCAAGTATCTCGACGCCAATTAATCCAACAGAGGCGATCAACATCCCCGCCATCCCTCACACCACGGTGAGCCCATCCTCGCCATGGCCATCCTTGCAACTGCGCGAGCTATGGGAATACCGCGACCTGCTGCTGATTTTGGTATGGCGGGATATCAAGGTGCGCTACAAGCAGACCACGCTAGGGGCTGCCTGGGCGATCCTGCAGCCACTGCTGACAATGGTGGTTTTCAGCCTACTGTTCGGTTATGTGGCCAAATTACCTTCGGAGGGGATCCCATACCCCATTTTCACATTTACGGCATTACTGCCGTGGCAGCTGTTCGCATACTCCATGACCGAATCGGGCAACAGCCTGGTAGCGAACCAGCAGCTGATCACCAAGGTGTATTTCCCACGCCTGGTAATCCCACTGGGGGCAGTTCTATCTGGATTGCTCGATTTTGCGATCGCATTCGTAGTTCTGCTGGGGATGATGCTGTTTTATCGGATCCCCTTGACCATCAACATCCTGTTCCTGCCGGCGTTCGTCTTTTTGGCAGTGCTAACTGCCCTGACGATGGGGCTGTGGCTCTCGGCGCTGAACGTGGAATACCGGGACGTGCGCTACACGATCCCATTCCTGACCCAGTTCTGGATGTTCGCCACGCCGATCGCGTATTCGATCACGTTGATCCCACAAAAATGGCTGTGGCTGTACAGCCTGAACCCGATGGTGGGGGTGGTGGAGGGGTTCAGGTGGGCATTACTGGGTACGACGGGGTTTTCGCTGTCCTATTTCCTCATTTCAACGACGGTGGTGGTGGTGTTATTTTTCAGCGGATTGATGTATTTTCGCAAAATGGAAGACCGATTTGCCGATGTGGTTTAATTGTAGAGCAACCTATGAGTGATATTGCCATTCGAGCCGAACATATCTCCAAGCGCTACCGACTGGGGGAACGCGCACCGTATAAGAGCCTGCGGGAGGTGGTGGCGCGCGCGGTAACAAACCCTCTGAACAGGTTAACCGGAAAAAACAAGGCAGCGAACAAAAAAGAGTTCCTGTGGGCGCTAGACGATGTGTCATTTGAGATCAGGCAGGGGGAGGCGGTGGGGATCATCGGGCGGAATGGGGCAGGCAAGAGCACGCTGCTGAAGATATTGTCGCGCATCACCAAACCGACCAAGGGGAAGGCGGAGATCTATGGGCGGGTAGGCAGCTTGCTGGAGGTGGGGACGGGGTTCCACCCAGAGCTGACCGGGCGGGAGAATATCTTTTTAAACGGAGCGATCCTGGGGATGAAACGCAATGAGATCGCACGCAAGTTTGACGAGATCGTGGCGTTCGCGGAGATAGAGAAGTTTCTGGACACGCCGGTGAAGAGGTATTCGAGCGGGATGTACGTGCGGCTGGCATTCGCGGTGGCGGCACACCTGGAGCCGGAGATCCTGCTGGTGGACGAGGTGCTGGCGGTGGGAGATGCAGCGTTCCAGAAGAAGTGCCTGGGGAAGATGGGGGAGGTGGCAGAAGAAGGACGGACGGTGCTGTTTGTAAGCCACAATATGACCGCAATTCAGAGATTATGCCATCGTACAATACATCTTGGTAATGGCTTAATAGTACTTGATAGCATTTCAGATAGAGTAATAAAAGAGTATCTCAATTCCTTACCTCTGGCAAATGAAAAAGATGAGCTTGAAAAAATAATTTCTACACTACCGAAGGATTCTACTTTTCAACTAGAAGACATTCATCTATTTCAAGATAAAAAACCAATTCTTGGTCCAATTCTAAATGGGCTGCCTTTTGAAGTAGAAATTCAATATCAAGTATTACAACGGACAACTGGATTAAGAGTTTATATTGATCTTTGTGATTCAGAGGACTTATTATTATTTCGAACCTTCCACGACGAACAGGCAGACGGCATTCCTACTATGAACCGCGGAAGATATATTTCCCATGCAACTTTTCCGTCCGATATTCTAGCACCAACACGTTATATTATTTGTATAAACGCTGGCATATACAATATTAGAGACTGCATCCCAACCCCTGGTGTACGAATCCCAATTTCTGTTGAATGGACAGGTAATTACAATCGAGCATATATGGGAGATACTATAAGAGGGAAATTAGCATATGTTATTCCCTGGACAACTCTGGAAATTAAAAATGTTACCACCTAAATATAATCTATTTAGCCGATATTTCCAGAAAGTATTAAGATTTACTGGCTACAAGTTATTAGGTATTTCAGATCGATTCGACAATTTTCCTGTTAAAGTTATGACTCAAGATGATGATTGGGTATTGTGTGAAACTGGGAATATTAAATGGAAATTAAATAAGAAAGAATATATTGATCGTGAAATTATTAATAAAGGTGTATTCGAGCTGCAGTTAACGCATCTAGTTCATCAATATGTGAAGCCTGGTATGGTTGTTCTTGATGTTGGTGCAAATATCGGATATTACACAATACAATTCAGCAAGCTGGTAGAAGGCGAAGGAAGGGTATTTGCCTTTGAACCATCTTCACATTATCTCGATCGTCTTTCTATTAATATTGAATTAAATAAATGCAGAAATGTTGTTGTTTGTCCTTTTGGTTTATCTGATGATGATGGTACTGGGGTACTTCTTGGAGACGATATTTCATCAACTATGCATTGGACTTCTAACGATATCACACAAACTAAAACTGAGAATATTTCTCTAAGAACTCTAGACGGCTATTTAATAGAAGAGAAATTAGGTCGATTGGATATTATTAAAGTTGACATTGATGGTCACGAACCCTTTTTTATTAATGGAGCTTTTAAAACTATTTCTCGTTTTCATCCACTGATATTTATGGAATTTAGCCAATTAAATCTAGTTATGGCTGGTTCTAGTGTAGAACACTTAGCATCTCAATTTGAAAAACTTGGTTATAAGCTTGGCTCCGAAAAACATAATAGACCGTATTTAAATTACTTAGAATTTCTTATAGATACTATGAATTGTACTCATAGCGTGAATGTTATTTGTTACCCTCCTACATAATATGAAACAATCCTTTTACTCTAAATAATTTAAGAATAACCGTATGTACACATTTCTATATTAATTACACCGACATTATCTTATTATATTTTTTTTGGTCTTATTTAGAAAAAACCTTGGTGATGATACATATAACTTTTTTGATTACTTCTT
>JBGPBQ010000190.1:0-8257 GCA_041481345.1 Anaerolineae bacterium | reverse complement strand
TTCAAGACCCATTGGTTCTTCTCTTTGTCAAGCACAGCCGTCGTCCGTATTGCTGATGTATCCGAACCTGCCTGTGATTCGGTCATCGCCATGGCGCCAAACGCCGGCTTCTCTTCCCCGAAACGTACGAGGAACTTGGCCTGCTGTTCAGGTGTGCCGTTTGCTTGGACCGCCGCAGCCCCAAGCCCTCCGCCTGGGGTACACAGGTAGATCCCAACATCTCCCCAAGATAGCATTTCTAGCATAAACGCCAACATCTGGTAGCCAATTCGGGGACGTTCCTTACCATCGGCATCCTTTTTAGGTGTTTCCTTCGGTGCGAGTGACCCCGCACCGGTGGCTTTCATCGCCATGTGCATAAAATTGATGTAATCCCAGGGGATCTCATGTTCGTGTTCATCAAAATATCGCGAAACCGGTCGCATCATGTTTTCAGCCACCGTCTTCAACACAAAACTCTGTTGAGCAATAGGTTTAGGTGCTTCAAACTCGATCATTTTTTCATCTCCTATTCCATCCCATTTCAACCCCTTGAAGGTTATATGATGGCGATGCCGTTCAGCATGACGAAACTACGACCTTCGCGCATCCACTTTTCCACTGGGTGTTCACGGATATACCCATGACCGCCCAGTATCTGCACAGCACGATCTGTGACCATCATCGCCATGTCGGCGGCACCGGTATATGCCAGGTAAGCTTCTTTATATGCTTCTTCCTTGCCTCTATCCAACAGCCAGGCTGCCTCCCACGTCAGGCAGCGGATCGCTTCGATTTCCGTTGCCATTTCCGCCAGCATAAATGCGATCGACTGTTTTTGGGCCACTTTCATTCCAAATACATCTCTATCCTTGGCATAATTGATCGCATATTCCAGTGCTGCTTTTGACACCCCCAGTGCCATCGCTGCAATCGCCAACCATGAAGACGCCAGGATTGACGAAAAGTCATGCCCAGTCGACCCTCCCAAGCGGTTGGCAGTGGAAACGCGCACTCCCTCGAACTTTACCGGATACACCGGCAAAGCGTTAATCCCCAGCATCTTTTGGCGCTCTCCAACTTGCACCCCTGCCGCCCCGTTTGGTACGATAAATCCTTGAGTTTTACCATCCAATGATGCATAGACAATCATCGCCTTCGCCTCATTGGCATAGGGGACGTAGGATTTTTCACCCGTAATCACATATGCATCTCCATCCAGTGTGGCGTTCGTTTTCAGGTCATTGGGGTCATTATCGTAGAAAGGTTCTATCAGGGCGGCAGTGTACGGTGTCCAGTCTCCCTCTACGATGGGTGGTAAATATTCCTTCTTCTGTTCTTCGCTGCCGCCTAGCAGGATTGGAACGGCGAATAGCCCCGGTGACATTACTGAGAGAGCCCCCGCCAAGTCTCCATTTGCCAGTTCTTCCGCCGCCAGAACTCCGGTGACGGCGGAGTGCTCACCGAACCCCCCGTACACCTCCGGCATGGAGGCTTGCAACACCCCCAATCCCCATCCCTTCTTGATCAGGGTTATAGGCAGCTGGCACTCCTCATCGGCGTCGTGAGATGCGGGGCGCAAGTTGCTGCTCGCATAGCGTGCCACTGTGTCTATCAGCATTTTTTGTTCTTCAGTTGGTTCGAATGAATACATGGATATCCTCCTTTGTCATCATTTTCGATAAGCCCTAGATATGATTGATATTGCACTCGATGCATTGGTATAGGATAGGCACCAAATTCGCATTCTCCTCTACCTCTCCCAAGTTTACAATCTGTAAAAATCCACGCTGGTACAGGTATTCGATATGGGCTCCAGCTTCCTCCAAAGCCAATAAAACCGTGTAACCTTCAACTTTGCCGAATAGTTTCCTGGAAACCTCGGCAATCGTATGTGGTTTGGATAATATTGTTAGGGTTTGATTCAGCCTTTCCAAGTGTACCGCCCTGATCTCATCGATCCGTTTATTCAGGTCCAGTATCGGGTTTTCATGCCCGCCTAGGGTAAGTCTAACCCATTGCGCCAGTGGTCTCGTGTCCTCCAGGGACTTCAGGTAGGTCTCTAACCCGGTGGAAAGTGTAATCTGCTCGGGCGCCTGGTGTGGGCTAGTTTTTTCAAGAATGTGATCGCCGCTGAAAAGTACGTCGTGCAGCCTGATCAACACATGACCTGCGCAGTGCCCTGGAACATGGTAAAAATGGAAAGGACCCAGTTTCCTCCCCATCGCCTCGTAGGTCTGGTCCACCTTTACCGATCGGAACAGACTTTTGGTAAACTTATACATCTCGATCTCCATTACCTGCTGTTCCGGCTTTACACCCGCTTCACAAAGGAATTCCTCCAACCGGTGGGCTGCCAGCGATAAGCGCTCCTGATGGTTTGACACTATCCTGCGGTCAAGCTCGTGTATACAGATTAAAGCATTCGAGCGCTCTTTGATATAAGGCAAACCACCGAAGTGATCGATATGTCCGTGGGTGATAAAGATGTGGGTCAGCTTATTGAGCGAAACTGCCTCACCATCGGCTTGGCTGATTTCCTCCAGCCCGTGCTCGAGCTCCTGGTTTGCATCACCGAATCCTGAGCCTGTATCGATCAAAACCCGGTATTTTCCGTAAATTACCAGGTACACGTTTCCCACTAATCCCGGGAATTCGTGCAGCGGGATCTGGTATACTCTCGCACCACCTGAAGATGTGTAGCCCTTCATTTAATTACATCGCAATCCATCCAATAATAGGTCAGCAAATAACTCGGCAATTTCCTGCGCTGAACGCGCCCCATCACTACGGTACCATGTCACGGTCCAATTCATCACCCCCAAAATGGCTCTTCCCGTCAGGGATGGATCGATATCATTAAATACTCCCTGCTGCTTTCCTTCAATGATTAAATCCCTCCATAACCTTTCAAATTTCTCCCTGCGAGAAGCATGCAAAACTTTTAATTCTGGGTCTAATGACCTCAGCTCCAGTAATAGCACCGCAGACAGGTTTTGATTATCCGCAATCGTCTCCAGGTATGAAACCATCGCCTGGCGCAGCTTTTCGTCTGGGGATAAGGATTGGGATAGCACCAGCTCGAGCCGGCTGTTGATCAAGTCCAACGCCCGGTCCAAAATATCTGCCAGGATCTCCTGTTTGCTTGAGAAATGATGGTATAGACTTGCTTTCTGCAGGTTGACAGCATCGGCGATGTCCTGCATCGAAGTGGCATGGTACCCTTTTTCGCTAAAAATCCGGGCTGCAGCTTCGAGAATGCCTTCTCGGGTCAAAGTAGATCCTCCCTACCGAACATTCGGTAGGGATAGCATATCAAAGATGAAGCTTGATGTCAAGTATTATTCACCTTAACTTACCGTGGATTTTGTTCAGGGGTTGCCAGAACGGTGTGAATACGCTATAATCTGCCCGCAATTTATACTATCGGGGCGTAGCGCAGTCCGGCTAGCGCGCTTGCATGGGGTGCAAGAAGTCGGAGGTTCAAATCCTCTCGCCCCGACAGATTTTTCTGGCTCCAGCTCCTCTTATTTTTGGGGAGTTGGTTTGTTTTTACGATAACAATCAATATTTTATTTGGTGACATTCCAAAGGAGCGAGCTATGAAGTACCAATTGGATAATGGTTTTATAGAATATGACTTTATTGGAAAGGGAATACCATTATTATTCATTCACGGGTACCCGTTATCACGACGGATTTGGGACCCACAAATGAAAGGATTATCCGAGAGGGTTTCATTGATTTCAGTCGATTTACGCGGACATGGAGAATCCTACCCATTCGTAGGACCATATACCATGGATTTACTGGCGGATGATTGCAGGCGATTATTAGATGATTTAGACATAAAACCTCCCATCGTGGCGTGTGGTCTATCTATGGGGGGATATGTGACTATGGCACTATTTCGTAAATATCCAAAATTGTTTAAAGGGATAATATTAACTTCTACCAGACCTGGTCCAGATTCTCCTGAAGCAAAAGCCAACCGGGATGCAGCAATTAGGAATGTTCAAGATAACGGTGTAGCCTTCATCGCAGAAAATATGCTCCCCAAAATGGTATCGCTTGTTACCTTTTCATCAAAACCAAATCTGGTAAATTCAATCCGTGACATTATGTTGGAGACTTCTATTCAAGGAGTAGTCGGAGCATTGCAGGGAATGAGGGACCGCCCTGATTCGACCCCATTATTACATCAAATTAAGTGTCCAGCATTAATCATCCATGGTGCTGACGACCAATTAATCCCCCTTCATGAAGCAGAATTGATGAACCAACAAATCCCGAATTCTCGATGCGCCGTTATCCCTGAGGCTGGTCATTTACCTAATTTAGAACAACCTGATAAATTTAACCAGGCTATGCGAGATTTTATCTTATCCCTACCTTAGGATTGATAAAGCTTGTGATTTATTATGTAATGATAGATTTTATCGGGGACAAAATAACGAAATTGCAGGCCACTCTCAGCCCGTCGTCGGATATCAGAGCCTGAAATCTCTATTATGGGTGCTTCCAAGAAATGAATCTTTTCCCGTAGACCTGGAATTTCTGCCTCCAATTGTGTGGTGTCTACTAACTCACCATGTCGTTTCATTATGCCTAACCCATGGCATTGTGCTACAAACTGAACGGGATCATGCCATGTCGGCAAATCAAATAATGAATCTGCCCCCATCAAATAAATGTATTCATCTCTTGGATATTTTTCACGCAATAGCTTTACCGTGTCTATCGCATAATGAGGGGGCTGCCGATCAATGTCCACCCGTGATAGACTAAAATTTTGATTACCGGCTATCGCCAACAAGACCATGGTCATCCTGTCTTGAAGTGGCGAGATTTTTTGCATTTTCTTATGAGGAGGGTATGAGGTAAGTACCCACAAAACGTGATCCAGTACGAATTGTGCCTGCGCTTCTTCAGCTAGTATTAAATGTCCTACGTGTGGGGGATCGAATGTTCCCCCGAAAATCCCAATTTTCATTCCAGTTTAATCAGACCATTCCAATTCAAAGTCTCCAATACTTACTATATCCCCTTCATTCACTCCAACCTTTCTCAATGCTTCATCAATCCCCAAAGCCTTCAAAATGTGTTGAAAACGTCGAATTGAATCATCATTTTCCCAATAGGTCATGGCCGCTGCTCTCTCAATGGATGCTCCAGTAATGCGCCAACCATTCGCCTCCCGGCGGATCTCATACTTCCTTGGGTCACTTTGCGGATGATAAATGGGGACGACAGATTCTTGTGGAATAATAGGGGTTTCTCTGAGCAATTCAGATGCTCTAAATAATAACGAGCGTACATTAGACCCCGTTGCAGCAGATAAAGAAATTGGTGAAATGCCTTTTTTCTTTAGTTTACGTTGAATATCATCCCACCTACTTTGAACTTCGGGCAAATCCATCTTGTTCACAGCAACAATTTGAGGTTTCTTTGCCAGATCTGGATCAAATAATGACAGCTCAGTGTTAATCTGTGCGAAATCGACGGTGGGGTTTTCAGCCAAACCATCTAGCAAATGAATTAATACCCTGGTTCTTTGGATATGGCGTAAGAATTCAAAGCCGAGCCCAGTTCCTAAATGTGCCCCTTCGATCAACCCTGGTATATCTGCCAGTACCAATGTCAGATCATCGCCCAATCTCGCTACACCCAAGTTAGGTTCAACTGTCGTAAAAGGATAATCTGCAATTTTTGGTTTCGCATTGGTAACTGCAGCTAATAATGTCGACTTACCAGCATTGGGTATGCCAATAATTCCTACATCTGCGATCAGTTTCAGTTCCATCCTAATATGTCGTTCCTGACCTGGCTCGCCCTTTTCTGCTACCCGAGGTGCCTGATCACGAGAGTTAGCAAATCTGGCATTACCTCGCCCACCTCTACCACCTTTGCTAATCGTGATCTCCTGATCTACACTCACCATGTCTGCGATTACCTCACCGCTATCAGCGTCATAAATTATTGTTCCTGCTGGCACAAGAATAATCAAATCATCAGCAGAATGCCCGGTCCGATTACTTCTACCTCCACGTTTACCATCTTCGGCAATGAATTGATGTTGATGTTGAAATTTGTACAATGTATTTAAACTCGACAGTACTTTAAATAAAACATCTCCACCTCTACCCCCATCACCACCATCAGGTCCACCTCGAGGTATGTACTTTTCCCGGCGAAAATGGACAGCTCCATCCCCACCTTTTCCAGATTTTACATAGATCGTTGCTTCATCAATGAACATTTAGGATTTATTTGAACTTGAGCAAATTCAAATAGATTATACCATCCCGAAAATTCGAACTATTGATCGAATCTTGATTGTTCGATAATAGTCCAATAGTTGTTTAATTATTGTGGGGAATTGCACTATAACGGAAACTATGGTAAATTTATACTTATTCTGTCTAAGTGGAGGTCATATGGAAGGAAAATTTGTCCCGAATATTGTCGTCGGTCGGTTACCGCTATATCTTCGGACTCTACAACTGATGAGCCAAGAAGGAAGAATGGTAACATCCTCACAAGAATTAGGGGAAAGATTGGGAATTTCTGCTGCTCAAATCCGCAAGGACCTCTCACAATTTGGCGAATTTGGAAAACAAGGGACTGGATACAGTATCGATTACCTCACAGATCAACTTCGTCATATCCTGCATGTCAACAAAGTATGGGATGTGGCTGTTGTAGGAATCGGTGACGTAGGGCACGCTCTAGCCCGCTACCAGGGTTTTTCAAATCGTGGATTTAGGATTGTACTTCTTTTCGATAATGACCATCAAAAGATCGGTACAAAAGTAGGCGATTTCACCATTCATAATATCTCCGACCTTGTATCGATGATTCGAGAAGTTGGGGTTCAAATCGCGATGCTCTCGGTCCCAGTTGAATATGCTCAGCAAGTAACGAATCTATTGATTGAAGCTGGAGTTAAGTCGATACTGAATTATGCCCCGATCAATATATCTGTTCCAGCAAGTGTACACGTTCAATATATTGACCCCGTTCTACATCTTCAAAGAATGACTTATTACCTAGAATAAAAAAGGTGAGCTGATAATTTCAGCTCACCTTAATTATTTTGACTTTTTAATCAGACTGCAATCAAATTACGCCTGAGAATATCATGCATTTTTATCGCTCGAGCTGCCCCTTTCACGATGCAAGTGGTAGGGTTATCCACTAGATACGCAGGTACTCCCAACTCCTTGGTAAATAAGCGATCAATCCCGCGCAGTAATGCTCCACCACCACATAAGGCAATTCCACGATCAATGATATCTGACACCAACTCAGGGGGAGTCTTCTCTAGTACGTGTCTGGCCGTCTCTACAATGGCTTGTAAGGGTTCTTCTACTGCGTCAATAATTTCGCCTGTCGTAAGAGTGACTGGTCGGGGTAAGCCAGTAACCTGGTCTTGACCTTGAATTTCAACGCTCTGCTCTTCATCCTGTGGAACAGCAGCACCAATCTTGATCTTAATTTGTTCAGCGGTCATTTGCCCGATGATCAATCCGTATTTCTTACGCACATAACTAACGATTGCTTCATCTAAGGAAGTTCCACCGGCGCGTAAGGTCTCGCCGGTTACGATACCATACATCGCTATGACTGCGACTTGCGTGGTTCCGCCCCCGAGGCATAAGATTAGATTTCCAGATGGAGTTCCAATCGGCAGATCTATCCCGATAGCTGCAGCCAGAGGTTGCTGAATTAATGCTACATCTCGACTTCCAGCTTGAAGTGCTGCTTCGTGGACAGCCCGACGTTCAACGCTGGTGATGCCATTTGGCACAGTAATCATAACTTGTGGTCGAAAAAACTGCAAAGGGCCGCTAAGCTTACGCAAGATATCACGCAAGATGTATTCCGCTACTTCATAATCAGCAATGACCCCGTTTCTCAAAGGACGATTCACTTCGATTGAATCGGGTACGCGCCCAAGCATATTTTGGGCTTCTTTCCCCCACGATACCATCTTTTGTTCAGAGATGATGATTGCTGCTACAGTTGGTTCTTCAAGTATGACCTGATCACCTTCAGCTGCCCTGGTATTGTTCGTCCCGAGGTCAATCCCAAGATCCTTTGAAAAAATCGCCATGTTTACTTTTGGTGTTCCTCCCTGGTACCAGGAAATCGACTTCGTTGTCCCCGGTATCGCTTAACTGCATCCAATCGCAAATTGGACCTGCGTAATGCTGACTCAATCTTTAGATATGCATCGCTATCTGGAGGTGGGCCTTGTTTAAGGATTTCCTCTGCA
>JBGPBQ010000189.1:0-8267 GCA_041481345.1 Anaerolineae bacterium | reverse complement strand
GGATTATACCAGACGCATATGTTTGCGACAAGTATGTTTCCACAAGATTAAAAAAACCCGGCTTCAACCTGAATACAGGTATCTAACCTAGGTTTCGGATTGAGAGTCTATCAGGATTTGGTGATATCGTCAATGGGTTTGGTACTATATCCACGCCCCTGCCAGGCAAAATACAACGCCACCGAGCCGGCCACCGCGGCATTAAGTGATTCAACCTTACCCTGCATCGGCAGACGCATCAACATATCACACGATTGACGTACCAATGTACGCATACCGCTACCTTCGCCGCCAATGACCAGCGCCAGCGGTCCATCCAGCCGCACTTGTTCAATTGGCTTTGCGTCTTGTCCTGCGTCTAAACCGATCACCCAAATGTTTTCTTCCTTCAGCTGCTGGATCGCCTGGGCCAGGTTCACCTGCACGATCAGCAAGTGTTCCGTTGCTCCGGATGAAGAACTAACTACGGCCGGGGTGACTGTTGCCGTGTGTCTGAACGGTAGCAGCACCCCGTGGATGCCCACTGCCTCGGCCGTGCGTAGCAGGCTACCCAGGTTTTGCGGGTCTTGCAGTACATCTAAAATGAGCACGAAAGGAGCTTCCCCACGCCGGGAAGCTAATGCCAGCACGTCTGCCATCGCGCTGTATGCATAGCCGCTCGCCTCCAATCCCACCCCCTGGTGACCACTCCCCAGTGAGTCCAGGTTGCCTCGAGGCACTCTTTCAAGCGGTAGTTTCAAAGTTGAAGCCATCCGGATAATATCCGCCAGGTGTCCCTTCTCTTCCACCCCCTGTGCCAGTTTTAATCGAAAGAACAGCCGCCGCCTGGCCCGCATGGTCTCATAGATTGCGTTTCGTCCGTATAACCATTCTTTCATACATCACCAAAAAACTCCCGGAGGCATGTCTGCTCCGGGAGGGTTTTGTTACTTCCAACGCCAGGCAGTGCCTTCTTTGCCATCTTCAAGCAGCACCCCCAGCTCTCCCAGACGAGTGCGAATTTGATCAGATAGCTCCCACAGCTTTTGCTCCCGTAGATCACGACGGAGATCGATCAATAATTGGATAAAAGGTGCCGCTTGCCCACCTTTTTCTGGGCGTTCAGCCCGCAGACCAAATACACCCATCAGCTCTTTCAACAGGTTCTGACCTTCGGCTACGATCGAAGCGGACACACCCGCATCCTTCGTCTGATTAATCGCCCGCACAAGATCGAATAAATTCCCCAGTGCTCCGGCTGTGTTGAAGTCGTCATCCATGCATTCCATGAACCCTTTACGCGTGGCTTCCACCTGGTTGTGCAGGTTCTCAGCTGCCTCTCCTTCAACGATCATTCCTTCCACACCTGGCCGCAGCGCCAATCGTAAGCGCTCCAGAGCTCGCTCAGCCTGGACGACAATTTCGTCACCAAATGTGAGCGGGTTGTGGTAGCTTGAATTAAGCACCATCATGCGTAGCACATCTCCCTCGTGTTCAGCCAGGAAATCCTCAATCGTCACCAGGTTACCCAGCGATTTCGACATTTTCGCGCCCGCCAGCTGCATCATGCCATTATGCACCCAGTAGCGGGCGAACTGTTTCCCCGTGGCGCTCTCCGTCTGGGCAATTTCATTTTCATGGTGTGGGAAGATCAGATCATTCCCACCACCGTGGATGTCGATCTGCTCCCCCAGATGGTGCATGCTCATCGCCGAGCATTCGATATGCCAACCCGGGCGCCCTTTTCCCCACGGGCTCTCCCAGGCCGGCTCACCTGGCTTGGAAGACTTCCACAGAGCAAAATCCATCGGGTGCTCTTTACGCTCGTCGACGTCGACCCGCGACCCGGCTTCCATATCTTCCAGGTGTCGTGCAGACAGCTTCCCGTAATCCTTGTCCTTGCTGACCCGGAAGTATACGTCTCCATCCACCTCATAAGCATAACCTTCTTCGCCTAATTGGGTGATCAATTTGATGATAGTTAGGATCTCCCTCGTTGCGCGTGGGTAAACTGTGGCGGGAAGGATATTTAAATCAACCAGATGCTTTCCAAATTCATCGATATATTTCTCTGCCAGCTGGATCGGGTCGATTCCCATCTGGTTGGCTTTATTGATAATCTTGTCATCCACATCGGTATAGTTCATCGCATGCCGTACCTGATAACCGCGATATTCCAGGTACCGGCGGATGATATCAAACACCAATGAGGACATGGCATGCCCAACATGCGCTTTAGCATAGACGGTCGGACCACATACATACATGGTCACTTTACCTGCTTCGATCGTCTGAAAATCTTCCTTTTGTCTCGAAAGTGTACTGTAGATGCGTACAGCCATGCTTACACCTCTGCGTTAATCGTCCCGCTCCAGGCGGGCAAATATCATCCGCCCGGCTGCAGTTTGCAGCACTTTGGTCACGGTCACGTTTATTTTCCTATTCAAATGACTGCGCCCGTCCTCCACAACCACCATGGTGCCATCATCCAGGTATCCTACACCTTGCCCAGACTCCTTTCCTTCCTGGATCACATTGACTTCGATGGATTCACCAGGGAGAAACACCAGTTTGACCGCGTTCGCCAGCTCATTGACGTTGAGCACACTCACGCCTTGCAGCTCGGCAATCCGGTTCAAATTATAGTCATTGGTCAGGATCGGGCAGCGAAGTTGGCGCGCTAATACCACCAGCTTATCGTCCACCTCCCGCACACCTTCGACGTCCATATCACTGATGCGCAGTGGGGTGCTCGTGTCTTTCTGCAGCTGTGATATGACCTCGATGCCCCTGCGACCGCGCTGCCTCCGCAGGTTGTCTGACGAATCGGCAATAAACTGCAACTCGTTGAGCACAAATCGTGGGATCAGCAGGGTTCCAACCAAAAAACCGGTCCGGGCAATATCAGCAATTCGTCCATCAATGATCACGCTGGTATCCAGGAGCACCGTCCGGACGGATGGTTGGTTCGAGGCAGAGCTTTCATCGCCTGAGGGGCCCGTCCCCACTCGGAATAAAGCGAATAGATCCGTTTGACGCATAACAAAAACCGCGATGCCCAGGTATCCGAACAAAACGACGGCAACAAATGGCAGCACCTTGCCAAAAGGCTGAGGTAACAGGGATAACGGAAATGTGAGCAGCGCCGCGATGACCAGACCCACCACTAGCCCGGTTAATCCGGAAGCCAAGGTTTGGGTTGAAACGCTCAACAGGTTCCTGCGAATATATCGGACAGGTCGGGTGGTGAAATAAGGGGTCAGGATCAGCCCGAACAAGATTCCCACCAAACAAAATAAAAAACCGCTAAGTTCTGGTGACTGGCTTGTGGAATTTCCGATCAGGATTCCTAAGTAAGTCCCCAAAATGCCAAATATAACCATTCCGACGAGCCGGAATATGAATTCAACACTCATAGCAGCCTCCCATTTAAGATATAAGCTGCGCGAGTCTCCATACCAAACTGTTTTCTGGTTCCGATCTACCACTTCGGAAAGTTGGAATCGGCTTTACGTATTTCCCCTCACAAATGATGATAATGACTTAAATATTAATAAGTGCAAAAGGCAAATGACCAGGTGAGGGTCACATACGCATGGATCCTCGCATGCATATTCGATTTCCATTATATCGCAGAATACTGGAACTTTGTCTCAAGGCATATAGAATAAAAAAACATTGCGCTGATCACCTGATTTTCACCTGATATAATCGAAAACAAATCCTGTGGAAAACTGCAGATAGCATCATTCTATGTGCGGTAAGCAGTTGACCAACTTCAATAAGCTTGTACACCATGCAGACCCAAAAAAATAATCCATCCCAGCCTCAAAGTTCTTCCCTCTCCCGCCTGATTGTCGCTATTACTGGCGCCTCGGGCGCCATCCTGGGGATTCGCCTTCTGGAGGCGCTCAAATCGACTTCCATCGAAGCTCACCTGGTACTGTCTGAATCGGCACCTCTCACCATTAAGCAGGAAACCGATTGGCGCGTGGAAGATGTGCTCTCTTTAGCAGATGTGACCTACGATTTTCATGACATTGGCGCTAGGATAGCTTCCGGTTCGTTTGCAACTTTGGGCATGGTGATCATCCCCTGCTCGATTAAGACCTTGTCTGCAGTCGCCAATTCCTACACCCACGACCTCCTCTCGCGTGCCGCCGATGTCACCCTCAAGGAAGGTCGTCCTTTGGTGCTGGTCGTTCGCGAGACGCCGTACCATCCGGGTCATCTGCGCTTGATGAGCGAAGCTGCTCTTGCAGGAGCAATTATTTTCCCACCCGTACCTGCGTTTTATATTCGCCCCAATTCTGTAGATGATATTATCAATAATACCGTGGGTCGTGTTCTGGCGCGCCTGGGGATAAAAACCGATCTCTACCATGAATGGCAAGGTCAGCCTGTCGAGTAAATCGATGCCTCCCAGAAATCTCGATAAAGCTGCTGCCTGTGGAGAACCTTCTTATGTCTGGCGCGCCGGGCAGGAGCGCCGCCTTCAGATGATATTATCCGCTGCAAGGAACCGTCTGGCTGGACGCGTGCTCGAAAATGGCTGCGGCGTTGGAATGTATATGCAGCACCTTACTCCCCATGTTGGATCGATCATCGGCCTGGAATACGATCTGGAACGTGCAGTTGAGGCTCATCTTCAATCTCCCCATCTGGTTAATGGCGCTTCTGAGGAGCTGCCGTTCATCAGTGGATCATTCGATGTTATTCTTAGTCACGAAGTGCTCGAACACGTACGGGATGACCGCCGTTCCGTTGAGGAGATGCTGCGCGTCCTGGCACCTGGTGGGGTCATCGTGCTGTTTGTCCCCAACCTCGGCTACCCTTTTGAGACCCATGGTATATACTGGCACGGTCGCTACCACTTTGGTAATATTCCCCTGGTCCACTATCTACCGTCTCGATGGCGTAAGCAGCTCATACCGCATGTGCGCTCATATTCCAAATCAGACCTGGAGCGCTTGTTCAAGCAGCTGCCTGTGACGATCAAGGAGCAAAAGCTTATTTTTGGCGCCTACGATAATATTATTCATCGCTCTCCCACTCTCGGCCGCCTCCTGCGCGGCATCCAGCAGTGGATGGAGCGGACCCCCCTCAGGATATTCGGTTTATCTCATTTTTGGGTGATTGAGAAGACTTAATCTAGCCTGGATCGATCCGAAAATCAAATATTCCCTCCCTGATCGGCCATTCCCTCGAACATTTCTTGCAGATAAGCCTAGCGCCATACGGCTCAAGGTTATTTGATTCACACACCGGACATTTAAAAAACGTCCCCGCCTGCGCCTTGGGAGTTTCCCCAACTGCCTGGCTTCGGGTGAACACACTTGGAGAAAGCTGGCACCACCTTCCCGTCGGCTGCAGCCAGGCTTCCAACCTGGCTAACAGGTCAATGGGCAGCTTACGCTTGAGCACCCCCATTCTGAGATAAGACACTGCCAGCTGGTTCTGAAGCGAGAAGCCGCTTTCATCCAGCCAGCCGCGCACTGCCTGGGGATGGAAATCATAGTTCAGCTTCTCAAACTCCACACTTTCTGTCGAGAAGGGTGACCAGGATTGCTTTCGGAATACATACCGCAGAATGGCTTTTATATTTTGCTTGTTGGCATACTCAAGGATGAAAATCGCTCCGGTTTGTAATGTGCTCCGCACCTGGTTTAATGCCAGCTGGGGTTCCGCCATATGGTGAAGGGTGCGGATCATGGTCGCCGCATCGAACAAGCCCTCCACAAACGGCAGTTTGTATATATCTGCTGCCACGTAGATGTAGCGCTGATTTCCTCCCAGGCGCTGAACGGCTTGTTGCAGCTGGGTGAGAGAGTAATCCACTAAAACCACCTGCTTGAAACCAGTATACCTGGGGGTATTTCGCCCTGCCCCCGCCCCCAGCTCCAGCAGCAGCTCACCACTTTCTGGCAGTAATCGCTGGAGTGCAGTCGCTTCAGCCCTGTCCTCGTACGCACGCCCGCCTTGCTCCCAAAAACGGGTTTGATAATCGGAATCTTCGTAATTGCAAATTGGAGGCTGGGTGCTTGTCACTGACGTTCAGGACCGTGGTTTATTCTTGATCTCGCTTTTCCAAATCAAATCCGGATACTCAAATTACTCGTTTATCTTATCATAACTAAGTTGGATTGGTAAGTTTCTGTGTTATTGATCCGCCTGGGAAGAACAATTCAAAGGGATGATGACCATCATATTTTCCGCGTGACCTCTGTCACTTGTAATTCGGTCAAATATAGTCTAAAATATATAAAATTAATCATACTATTCTTATCAATATTTGGGAGTTTATCATGCAGATCACTCGACAGGCAGACTACGCAGTTAGAGCAATGGTTTATCTTGCACAATTGAAACCAGGAGATCGTGCTGCAACTGGTCAAATAGCTCAGGAAAAAAGCATTCCACCCTCCTTCCTGGCTAAAATTGTTTCTCAATTATCCGTCGCCGGGTTGTTACAGACCTCACGCGGCGCACGTGGTGGTGTCTCGCTCGCCAAATCAGCTGAAGCGATCAGCCTTCTGGATGTCATCGAAGCCATCGACGGACCGATCCTCTTAAATGACTGTGTCGGTGAGTTGTCAACTTGTACTTTTGATGACACCTGCCCGCTCAAACCCGTCTGGTGTGATGCGCAGAAAATGCTTGTCGATCACCTTTCTAAAGCTAATTTTGCGCAGTTTACTCAAACCGCACCATTAGGGTAGTCTCTAAACTAGTTCGGCTTTTCAATCCTATTTGTTAACCCTCCCTTCCTGGCGTATAATCAGCCAGGAGGGGATGTTTGGTTTAATTACCCTGGCATTGCATTCCCTTGAGCTATTATTTTCCAACCCACAACTACTTAGGAGGATCCATGTCGACTCCCCGCCTCGTCCGCGCCCCCCGCGGCACTACTCTGACCTGTAAATCGTGGCTCACCGAAGCGCCCTATCGCATGATCCAAAACAATCTCGACCCCGAGGTGGCAGAACGGCCTCAAGACCTGGTGGTCTATGGCGGTCGGGGGCAGGCTGCGCGTAACTGGGAATGCTTCGACGCCATTCTTGCCACTCTCAAGGAGCTCGAGGCTGATGAGACCCTGCTGGTGCAGTCAGGCAAGCCTGTGGTTGTATTCAAGACCCATCCAGATGCACCTCGCGTGCTGATTGCCAACTCCAATCTGGTGCCCCATTGGGCAACCCAGGAGCATTTTGATGAGCTGGTCGCACGTGGACTGATGATGTTCGGTCAGATGACTGCCGGCTCATGGATCTACATTGGCACGCAGGGAATCCTGCAAGGTACTTACGAAACCCTCGGCTCGCTTGCCCGACTGCGCGGTTGGTCATCCCTGAAGGGAAAATTCGTGCTGACTGCCGGCTTGGGTGGAATGGGCGGCGCCCAGCCACTGGCGATCACCATGAACGAAGGCGTGGGTCTGATTGTGGAGGTGGATCCAGCCCGTGCCAAACGCCGCCTCGAGATGGGTTATGTGGATATGGTAGTTGACACCCTTGAAGAAGCCATGACCCTTGTGGAGGAATACCAGGCCAAGGAATTGCCGAAATCCATCGGACTCATCGGCAATGCCGCCGAGATCTACCCCGAGCTGGTCGTGCGGGGGGTCATACCAGATGTGGTCACCGACCAGACCCCCGCCCATGATGTGCTGATGTATGTGCCCGCCGGTCTGGATGTCAAAGAGGCTGAGCTGCTTCGCATCAACAAGCCAGATGAATATCACCGGCGGTCCATGCAGTCCATGGCAAGGCACGTACAGGCAATGTTAGAATTCAAGCGCCGCGGTGCCGAGGTCTTCGATTATGGCAATAACTTACGCCAGCGCGCCTTTGACGAGGGCGTGCAGGATGCTTTTGAATTTCCGGGGTTTGTGCCGGCTTACATCCGCCCTCTATTCTGTGAAGGCAAAGGTCCGTTCCGCTGGGTGGCGCTCTCGGGAGACCCAGAAGATATCTACCGTACAGATGAAGCCATCATGGAGCTCTTCCCTGATGATGATCATCTGCACCGCTGGCTGAAGTTGGCCCGGGAGAAGGTTCACTTTCAGGGACTGCCTTCACGCATCTGTTGGCTCGGATATGGCGAACGCGCCCAGGCCGGTCTGCTCTTCAACAACCTGGTGGCAGAAGGCATCCTGAGAGCTCCTATTGTCATCGGTCGCGATCATCTGGACGCTGGCTCAGTCGCCTCCCCCAACCGTGAGACGGAAGGCATGTTGGATGGAACGGATGCGGTCAGTGATTGGGCTATCCTGAACGCGTTGATCAATGCCG
>JBGPBQ010000188.1:0-8298 GCA_041481345.1 Anaerolineae bacterium | reverse complement strand
TAGGTCTTCCCCGCGATGCCACCCAGGATGAAATTCGACGCGCATATCGCCACCTGGTCCTTCACCTGCACCCCGATAAGAATGTGAACAAGGGTGATACCGAATTATTTATCGATATTCAGCAAGCTTATGAACGGCTTTCTGATCCCCATAAAAGAGCGCTTTACGATACCCAGCTCCCCCCAGAATCGGAGATTGCTTCCCCTTTATCGGTTAAAACCACCTACAGCCAGCCGTTAGTTGCTCGAATGTCTGAGCCCCAATTGATCTACATATTAATGGAATTGAACCTCAAGCCTTATACAGGTCTGATGGTTACCTCCACACCCTTGAATATCTCCATGGTAGTCGACTGTTCAACTTCCATGCAAGGCGTCCGGTTGGATGCGGTTAAACTAACTGTGATTGACTTGCTCCGCAAGCTGCAGCCGAATGATCTATTCTCACTGGTTAAATTCAACGATTTTGCCGATCTTCTCATCCCCCCTGGTAATATTGCTGATCTAAAATCATCCGAGATGAAAGTTCAGATCCTCCAGGCTGGAGGTGGAACGGAAATATTTAAAGGCCTTGAGTTGGGCTTTTCACAGGTAAATCAAAATCTATCTCGTCAGCGGATTAATCATCTTCTCCTCATCACCGATGGACGCACCTACGGGGATGAAATATCTTGTGAACAGGTTGCGGATCAGTGTTCTGACCTTGGGATAGGTATAAGTGCTATTGGGATTGGCAGCGAATGGAATGATATTTTTTTGGATCATATTACCTCTAAAACAGGGGGGATTTGCAAGTATATTTCTGAAACAGGAGATATTCGTAATTCGATCCTTGAAGAGATCTCCCGCCTAGGGTCAAGCCTGACCGAGCAGATCACATTCGACTTCCAAATTCCTCAAAATGTCGGTTTATCCACAGTCTATCGCCTCCAGCCAGATGCGTCTCCTCTCCCGCAAATTTCTCCCATTAATCTTGGGAATATGCCTCGCCAGGGTGCGATGAGTATCGTATTCGAATTTGTGATTAAAGATGTTCCGCTTGACCTTACTCAGCTTAATTTAGCTAAAGGCTTTTTAAATTTTGAAATCCCTCGCCATACCGGGAAAACTCGCTACGTAAATCGTGTTACCTTCGATCGACAGGTCACAGCAGACCTAATAAAATCGATGCCTCCTACAGGCATTCTAAATGCGATTACATTACTTTCTCTATATCATATGCAGGAGCGAGCAACGGAGCAGATGAATAAAGGAGATATCGCTTCAGCTGCCCGTTATATGGAAAACATGGCTACACACCTGTTGCAGAAGGGTGAACAAGTCCTGGCGCAATCTGTTTTAAGTGAGGTGGCAAATATTCGCACTAATCGATCCTTCAGCGAAGAAGGTGAAAAAAGGATAAAATATGGTACGCGCTCCTTGCTTTTACCAGCAGGTAGTAAGCAGAATTGATCATGATAATTTGTCCTAATTGCGGGAATAAAGAGATGCCCGGTGCCCTTTTTTGTAAGGAGTGTGGTACCCAATTCGACGTATTCCGCGACCCTACGGTAATTATTCCCACCTCTCTTGCTGACCAGCTTCTTGAAGAAGTGACGGTAGATTCTGAACAGGCGGTTCCTTCTATCCCAGATGATGCCAGTCTATCTTTATATCTTGTCGAAACCGGTGAGGTAATTCCGCTTGAAGGGCTTACTGAATTCACCTTGGGCAGATCATCAGAAGATCAACCCATTTTGCCCGATATTGATCTGGCTCCATACCATGCCTATGATTATGGTGTCTCCCGCCTGCATGCCTCCATCCAGTTAGGTCAGCCATTTGCATTACTCACCGATTTCGGCTCTGCGAATGGGACGTTATTAAATGGGCAAAAAATGACCCCTAATAAACCTTATCCGATCACTCATGGGGATATATTCTCTATGGGTAAAATGAAAATTCAACTGCTTGTAAATCGATGAGAAAGCTGGGATAAATATGCCGTACACAGTCATCATTCACCCTACCGGAGAAGAACCGATCATCGGCGAGGTGGAAGAACTGCCCCAACCGACTGATTTAATCATCACTATCAACAGCCCCCGCCGCATTGATGGTAAGGAGCTTCATTACCTTACAGAAAGTGTTCTCACTGTAATCTGGCCGATTAGTCGCTTAAATTTCATCGAAGTCTTGCCTACCAAGGCAGAGGAAGAGATTATTGGCTTCGTCCGCGAGTAAACAATGAGTCTGAACATCATGCTGCCGGATGCACATTTTAAGAATTACCGCGTATTAGTTATTGATGATGAACAAAGAATGGCGAAATTCATCCGCTTAAACCTTGAACACGACGGTTTTCGTGTTGTCGAGGCCTTTACCGGTACGCAAGCCATGGATCGTCTGCGGACTTCATTACCAGATCTCGTTCTATTGGATGTGATGCTGCCAGATTTAGATGGTTTTGAAGTCCTAAAGATGATCCGCACCATCAGTCCTGTGCCGGTCATTATGGTTACCGCCAAAGGAGAGGAAGAGGAGCGCATCCATGGGCTCGAGTTGGGTGCGGATGATTACGTCACCAAACCCTTTAGCCCCCGCGAGCTGGTCAGCCGTGTGCGGGCCGTCCTGCGCCGCACCGAGCTGACTTCTGACAGCACTCATGGGTTGATCGAGGTGGATGAGAGACTGAAAATTGATTTTGATCGGCATGAAGTCTGGGTAGACGGAAAGTTGGCGAATTTGCGCCCCACCGAATATCGGCTCCTGTATTATCTGGTGCAGAATGCAGGTTGGGTTGTCTCCCACGATCAAGTTCTCACCAATGTGTGGGGTTACGAATACCGCGATCAACCTCATTATGTTCGGCTTTATATCAACTATTTGCGGCAAAAAATCGAGAAAGATCCCGCCAATCCTGTCTATATCCTCACCGAACGCGGATTAGGCTATCGGTTTGTTGACTTCAGGCGCGACCATCCGGCAGACTCATCCGAAAACTTACTCGAGCAGCAAAAATCTGACCCCTCTCATGAGGATTTGACCAAAGGTGCAAAGCATGCCGAATAAGCAAAGGATATTATTAGTTGACGATCATGAAGTTGTCCGCCTTGGACTAAAATCCCTATTAGAACGTCATCCAAATTTTGAGGTCGTGGCTGAAGCAGCCACCGCCCGCGAAGCTGTCGAGCGTGTCGCAGCTTTTACACCCGATGTGGTCGTGATGGATATTCGCTTGCCGGGTGGTTCAGGCATTGAAGCCTGTCAGGAGATTATGGATAAATACCCCGATACCAAGGTGATCATGCTCACTTCCTACGCAGAAGATGAGATGCTCTTCTCGGCGATTCGTGCTGGCGCAGCCGGGTATGTGTTGAAACAAATCGGTGGTGAAGACCTCGTGCGTGCAATCGAAGCTGTCGGTAGGGGTGAAGCCTTGCTCGATCCGGCTGTAACGCAAAGGATATTTCAGGAAGTCCGCAAAGCTGCACGCGAAGAGGAAGCTTCTGCATTTTCAGCTCTCACCCAGCAGGAACGCCACGTCCTGATGCTCGTCTCAGAAGGTAAAACTAACCGTGAAATTGCGAAAGCGCTGTTTCTGGGTGAAGGCACTGTTAGGAATTACGTCAGCAGCATCCTTTCCAAGCTTGGTGTTAGCAACCGTGCCGAAGCTGCCGCCTATGCAGTCGAGCATAATCTAAAGGATTACCTGTAATTCTTTTTATAAAGTAAGTAGATTATGTCTCATTCATTTTCCTTTGAAAAGAATGTACTCCGTTTATTGGTTCAAGGATACAAAATCAGTACCCTTTGCATTCGTAACCTTTTTAGAGAATTTCCGTATATAGGTTCATAATATCTTGAAAGGAGAAACAGAATGGATCAAATTCAACCTTCAGAAAGCTCGACCCCGTCAGAAAATCTTCTTCCCCCTCAGACTCCCATCCCCGCTCCGCAGGGTCTCACCGAGTCTGACGAACGCACCTGGGCCATGCTGGCTCATTTAAGTATTCTGCTCAATCTGATTACCGGCTTCCTGGGCATTGTTGTTGCCCTGATAATTTACCTGGTGTATAAAAACCGCTCGAACTATGTTGCCTACCAGTCTATGCAGTCGTTCATCTTTCAGCTTATCTGGTGGTTTGGTGGTGGCATCCTCATCGGCTTAGTCTGGGCAATCACAGGACTCTTATCACTGGCTATTGTCGGACTTGTTCTGGTTCCACTTGCCTGTATTCTTTCACTAATACCTCTAGCTGCGCTGGTCTATGGCATCGTTGGCGCAGTCCAAACTAACAGCGGGCAGGATTTCCGCTACTGGTTGATCGGTGATTGGGTCCGCGGAGAGCTCACCAGGTCTTGATGTTTGGTCAGGTAGAACGTAGAATCTGCCCGTCGTAGTGACAGGAACAAAGAAGAGACCTTGCACTCCATAGGCACCGAAGGGGCAAACCTGTAATCAAAAGGCGAAACTCTCAGGTAGAAGGACTTTGTTTCTGAGATACTCTGAAAAGTCAGCATTTCACGGATTACTGACACCGTTGGGGCAAACGTTTAGGAGCAAAAATTACTCCCTAACGCTAATCTCTCAGGTAAATGACAGAGGCGCACCGATAATTGGTGCGCCTTGATTGTTTAATCGGTTTTAGCCTTGTGTAGTGGTGAGTTCGTATTAAAATCTATCTACAACCTTTCATTGGAGGCAATTCATGAATATTCCCAGCGAACTTAAGTACACCGAAAGCAACGAGTGGATCAATATGGATGGAAAAACGGGTACCGTCGGCATCTCCGATTACGCCCAGAACCAGCTTTCGGATATCGTCTTTGCCGAGGTCATCGTCAGCGAAGGTGACAGCGTTAAAAAAGGTGACACGATCGCAACTGTGGAATCAGTCAAGGCAGCTGCAGATGTTTATTCACCGGTGAGCGGCAAAGTCTTAAGCGTCAACGAGTCACTCGCCGGTGCTCCCGAGGTGATCAACAGCGATCCCTACGGGGGTGCTTGGATTGTAAAAATCGAGCTGGACAACTCCGCTGAGCTTGATACCTTGTTGGACGCTCCCGCTTATGAAAAATTGATCCAGGAAGGACAATAGGAGCTGTTATGTTTATTCCACATACAGATGCGGATAGGGCTGCGATGCTACGCACTGTCGGCATTGAAAAGCTGGAGGATCTATTTGTAGATGTCCCGGAAAAATATCGTTTCCCCACCCTGGATCTGCCACCTGCCCTTACCGAGATGGAAGTCACTGCAGAGCTGCAGGAAATTGCCGATGCCAATGAGAGTGTCCACGAGCTGGCGTGTTTCCTGGGTGCCGGGGCATATAACCACTATATTCCCGCCGCAGTGGATGCTATTATCCGGCGGGGTGAATTTCTGACCGCCTATACTCCCTATCAACCTGAGCTTTCCCAGGGCACCCTTCAAGCCATTTTTGAGTACCAGAGCAATGTGGTTGCTCTCACCGGCATGGAAGTGTGTAATGCCTCGCATTATGATGGCGCTACTGCGGTTGCTGAAGCCGTCAATATGGCATATGCAAATTTCCGCGGTAAGCGCATCCGGATTATTCTTTCGCCCGCCTTGAATCCGCAATATCGCCAGACCGTCCGCACCTATGCCGAAGGCTCTCCGGTGGTGCTTCTAGGTGACGGACCGGATGCCGACTTACACGCAGATCCCAACTCCTTAATCCCCCTGATTGACGCGGATACGGCTTTGGTAGTCGTTCAATATCCTGATTTTTTCGGCCGTATCTATGACTATACGAATTTGGCTGAATCAGCCCACGCCCTGGGTGCGTTGCTGGCTATATCTGTCAACCCCATCGCCCTCGGTTTGCTCAAAGCTCCGGGGTTTATGGGTGCCGATATCGTCACCGGTGAAGGGCAGCCTCTTGGCATTCCGCTCTCCTTTGGTGGACCCTACCTGGGCTTGTTCGCCACTCGCAAGGAATACGTGCGTAAAATGGCCGGTCGCCTCACCGGTGAGACGGTCGATAACCGTGGTCAGAGGGCATATGTCCTCACCCTCACCGCCCGTGAGCAGCACATCCGGCGCGAAAAAGCCACTTCGAATATTTGCACCAATCAAGGCCTGATCGCTCTTGCCTCCACGGTCTATATGAGCTTGTTAGGTAAAAATGGTCTCCGTCAGGTCGCCGAGTTGTGTTTCCATAAGGCGCATTATGCTGCCACAGAAATCGCCAAACTTTCCGGTTATTCACTATGGTCACCGGCGACTTTCTTCAACGAGTTCGTCGTTCAAACCCCGGTCCCTGTTTCTGAGATCAACGACCTGTTACTCGACCATGATATCCTCGGCGGTTATGATCTCAGCCAGGATTATCCTGACCTGGATCGGCATATGCTCATCGCAGTCACCGAGATGAACTCCCGCGAGCACATCGATCAATTGGTTGAGGTTTTAACGGAGGTGTCCAATGGGTGAGCCTCAGTTGTGTGAGATCTCAGTTGCCGGTCGCCAGGGCATTACCTTCCCTATGCCCGATGTGCCCTTCACGGCTTTGCCAGATGGATTGGTTCGTGAAGATCTGCCCTTGCCTGAGCTTTCCGAGCTGGATGTGATCCGCCACTACACCCGTCTTTCACATCTCAATTACAGTATTGATACTGGCTATTATCCTTTGGGTTCGTGCACAATGAAATACAACCCAAAAGTAAATGAGGAGACTGCCCGCTATCCTGGCTTTGCATTCACCCATCCCCTCCAGCCGGTTGAGACCGTCCAGGGAAACCTGGCCTTGATGTACACCCTTCAGGAGTGGCTGAAAGAGATTGGCGGCTTTGCTGGGGTCACCCTGCAGCCTGCCGCGGGTGCCCATGGTGAGCTGACTGGAGTATTGATCATCCGTGCCTACCATCGCTCACGTGACGACATTAAGCGCGATAAAATCCTGATCCCCGACTCTGCCCATGGTACCAATCCTGCTACTTCCGCC
Source organism: Anaerolineae bacterium (assembly GCA_041481345.1). Classification (GTDB taxonomy): domain Bacteria; phylum Chloroflexota; class Anaerolineae; order Anaerolineales; family UBA4823; genus FEB-25. The sequence continues at coordinate 1,349 of JBGPBQ010000188.1, read as the reverse complement.
ATGAGTGGCATGCGCATCGTTGAGCTGAAGTCTGACTCGCGTGGCAACGTCGATCTGGACGTTCTCCGCCAGGAATGCGATGAGACTCTTGCCGGCCTGATGCTGACCAACCCCAACACACTGGGTCTCTTTGATGAACATGTCGAAGAGGTCATCCGGCTGGTACACGCCGCTGGTGGCATGGTATACGGCGATGGCGCCAATCTGAATGCCCTGCTCGGCATTGTTCGTCCAGGAGATATAGGCTTCGATGTGATGCATTTCAACTTGCATAAAACCTTCTCCACCCCCCATGGTGGCGGTGGTCCTGGTTCGGGTCCGGTGGGTGTAGCTGCCCACCTCATCGAGTTTTTACCTGCTCCAATAGTTGGGATCCTTGAACATGGTGACGATTATTTACCTCCACTTTACGGCTTCATCACTCCTTCGAAATCCATTGGTAGGATGAAGTCGTTCCACGGTCATTTTGGCATGCTTGTCCGCGCGTATACTTACATCAGCATGCATGGGGATGCTGGCTTGCGGGCGATCGCTGAGCATGCCGTCCTAAATGCCAACTATCTCCTTGCCCTGATCAAGGGCACCTACCATCTGCCATACGATCGCACCTGTATGCATGAGTTCGTCGTCGAGGGGCAGTGGCCCGATGCCCCCGAGGTTCACGCATTGGATATCTCCAAACGGCTGATGGATTATGATTTCCACCCGCCAACCAACTATTTTCCGCTCATCGTGCATGAAGCCTTGATGGTCGAGCCCACAGAATCAGAGAGTAAGGAAACTCTGGATGCCTTTGCAGCAGCTCTCCTCAAAATCGCTGACGAAGCGCACCATGAGCCATCTCTGCTCAAGGAGGCTCCTCATAATACGCCTGTCGGACGATTGGACGAAGTCAAAGCTGCTAAGGAACTGGTCCTCTGCTGCGGGGTGGCTACACTAGATAAATAATGGAATATTAGAAGCCCGGTTTGTTATACAGACTGGGCTTCTTTCTATTTTATGGCATTTGTAGATAATTAGGTAACTTAAAATTAAACGCTCTCCCACCTTGCAAACTCCTAATCTATCTAAGCTGGAGTTAATGTTACAATAGCCGTCAGATACCTTTATCGGTTTCAAGTTTCATGAATACCGCTAACCCCACAGAATTCGAATTTGTTACCCCCCGCCCAACCGTTGAGATTCACCTACCTGATGGGCGGGTTATTTGTGGTTTGCGTGGTGCACCGGTGGGGAAGTTCCTTTCCCTGCTCGAAACACCCGATTCTGCTCCTCTGGTTGGTGCAATTATTAACGGCGAGTTGCGTGAGCTGACCTTCCCTATCCATCTCGATGCCAAGGTCATCCCC
>JBGPBQ010000187.1:0-8304 GCA_041481345.1 Anaerolineae bacterium | reverse complement strand
CCTACCTGTTTTCTATCAGTGCCCGATGATTATGAGACGATCCTGATTGCCAGTGTGATGTGTCGGGCCTATCGTGAGCGGTTGAGTTTCGTCATGCAAGACCCCACAGCTCACACGTCAGTGATCACACAAATGACCGAGATGATCCAGCATGCCGAAGAGAGATTCAATCTCTTGGTCGCAGCAGCGCAAGCCAAGCTCGCCAACAGCATCGTCTCACCCCGTCTCGAGGTGGATAAGTTTGACCGGGTGTACTGAGTGTTTGTACGGGCGGGCTTTATGCGCCAGGCAACCACTGGACGCCCGCCCTTCGCCTTCGAAGTCAGTCAGTGAGGTATAGATGGCAGATAAACTCATTTGCTATACTCCCAGCCAGGACGTGCTCGTTGACACCGGCCAGGGACACATCGCCGGTCTTATCTTGACCTCAGATAGTGCCACGGTCGGCGCATGCACACTTTATGACTACGCTGGTGCCGGTCCACCCACCGGCCCTAAGCTGATGGATATGATCGTCAATTCATCCTATCCCATCGTGTTGTTTTTGAGTGATCGTTATTCACCCCGTTTCCACAGCGGCCTGTGGCTGCATCTGTCAGATCACTGCTATCTCACACTGTGGTGGCACATGCCCAAGATATAGATCGCTGCCTTCTATCCATGCTGAGCGGCGTCAACTCCCTCCGGACTTCGCTCACTGCCAACTGAGCCAGGGGCGGGACAGGCTTCTACAGCTCGAAGCCAGGCCGAACGCCTGCCCGCCCTTACTTCCCAGCGATGAAGCCCACTTCGTCAACAAGGATCCAGCCGCGACCACGGTGGCTAAGCAGGATGGTCACGACCGGACCGTCGAAAGGGCCGCTGAAGGTCAGGTCGGCGCGCTGGTTATTAGGGACTGCCTCCGCATCCGGCTCGAACTTCACTCCGTTAATCGTCACACCGGCAGGCACGAAAATCCCCAAACCATCACGATGGTTCAGCCCAATCTGCACCCCGCTGACCTTTGCCTCTGCAGGCAGGGTGAAGGTCAGCGTGACGGGCTCGGTCAGCTCAGTCCAGCCCACCCATTCATACGCTGTGCCGCGGCCCAGGTCGGTCAGAATGTCATCCGAGCCTTTCCTGCCATCTACCAGCTGGCTTCCGGTATCATCAAAATAAGACACCATCCCGGTCTCACCGGGTGGTGCGGTATAACTCAGGACGGTGATAAATTCGTTGGTGATGGCCGCGGACAATGTGGGGGTGACCGTGCTGGGTGTCCGTACTGACTGAGGTGTGGCGGTTGGCATGGGTGGAATCTGCGTAGCGACCACGGTGGCTGCATCTGACCTAAGGGTATCCACCGAACGCGGCAGGCGTGCAGCGACAATATCCGCCAGGTCATAGATGAATGCTGGGGCGATCTGGTCGGGAAAGCCGAACAATGAGATACGCACGTAGGCATGCCCCTGATAGAACTCCAGCCACCAGACGGGTGTCAACAGCTCACCCAGGGTAGTCTTCCATACCGCCGATTTATTACCCACCCGGTGCAGCGGTGTGCCTGGCTTCCATGCCACACCCTGGATATTTCCCAGGGACTGGGGAGGCTGGGGCAGGTCTTGCCGGCTCATATCGACTTCGTACAGGATGACGTCGTTGTTCACTGCAAAGGCTGTGTCCAGCTGGCCTCCCGTGCTACCTTGTTGGTATGCCTGGTATGCTTGGTAAGACCATTTGTAGCCCTGTTCCTGGCGGCTCTGGCTGTATGACTGCTGCCAGCTCACGCCCACATCTGGCAGCTCGGAAAGCCGCAGGGCATAGATCGCCGGGTCGGGCAGCTGCGTTGCAGGCACCTGGTCGGATCCGGAAGGTCCACAAGCTGCAAGCATCAGCAGGAGCAAGGGGAGCAGGAAATATCTGGTCTTCACTCGAACTTCCCCGGAAAGCCCCTGACATTGGCAGTGAGTACCTGCAGGCCGTGTTGGTTGGTACAGGTGCACTGCAGACGCACCGCACCGGTTTGTGGATCTATTTCTGCCACTTCTGCTTCGGCAGTGAGGCTGTCTCCCACATACACCGGCTCCAGGAATTTGAAATCCATTTCCGTCGCCAGGAAAGCCCACAATCCACCCAGATGAGTGAGCAGGCTGGCAGTAAGCAGGCCCGGCACGATGCGGTGGATGAATTGGGTTTTGCTGCAGTAAAGCTCATCGGTATGGAGCGGGTTGACGTCCCAGGTGGTACCGATGAACAGTGCTACATCCGCCTCAGTGATTGTGCGAGTAAAGGCGACTTTATCCCCAAGGGTGGGAGCCCCGATCATACGTTTGGGTAGTGTAGGACGATCCATAGATAAACAGCAATCAGCAGATGAGTGAGACGGTGAATGAATTACTAAAAATATTATGGAGAAATAATAAACCAGGATGGGCTTCTATGCAAGAGCAAGCTGACTGAATAACGGAAAATACGGTTTACACGCAGGTTCAGAAGATTGTATTAACTACCAAATAAGCCATCTGCTAATTCCTGCATGGTCTTAACATGCATATAAGGTGCGTAGAGACTGGCAGGCATGGGAAATTGGTGCAGCAACAGCATGCATAGAGCTTTGTGTCGGAAATCTTGACGATAAAAATCAGGCAAACCGTAAGCCTCAAGACAAATTTTCATCAATCGTTTATCCGCCTGGAACAGGTCGGCGTACACTGCCACCAGCTCATATAAGATATTTCCGATGCGGGCATCACCCCAGTCGATGACTGCCAGGCTTTCCCAGCCATACCTGGTTTGTTTGAGATCTAGGTCATACGTGGCTGCAGGAGAGTCTGACACCAGCCGACCCAACAAATGATCACCGGTCAGGTCGGTGTGGATCAGGTGGGGCGACGATGAAAGGTCGAGCAACTCCGCCACAGGCAGGAGAAAATCCGGCACTTGCGGAAGAAGCTGTGCGGGCAGGTCACCCCAATGCTGATGGTTGGCCAGGCAGCTCGCACGCTGGTGTTCCAGAAAATCCATATACCCAGACCAAGACGGGGTTCCAGTAGTCATCGCACTTCCTGGCAGGCTGTCCGCTGAAGTTGTGTGGAGCGCCTTTATAAATGTTCCCATCTGCTTAGCCATACCCCCCAGCGCATCTGATGAGAGTGACTGCCTGACTTGACGTATGCTCACCCCCTGGACGATTTCGAAGATCAGATAGACCCAGTCTTGATCCAGCCGACCATCTGCCAGAATGGCAGGTGAACGGACCGGCAGGGATTGCTGGTCGAGCCAATGACCCACCTCTTTTTCGATGTAGAACGAGGCAGCACCATCAAACAGCGGTCCGAAGAATTTCACCACCACCGCCTGATAAGGTGCTGGGTTTATTTTAGAATCCAATTCAACAAAGAAGGTCGGGTACGTACCAGGAACGCCGGGATCGATACGCTTATATTCAAGCCCAAGCTGACGGAATACCCGGCGCATGATGGGCTCCCATACGCCGAGATCCATAAAATGGGCGGAATAGAACACCCGGTCCGAATTCATGCCTGATGGGAGAGTTTTATCCATCCAGGGTTAAGCTCAACCCTCAAACGAGGCTATTTAGCAAGGTGGCTCGTTATCAGCTGGAGAAAAGTATCCTCGTCTTCAGTGGAAGTGAATGACCGACGGGGAAGGAAACGAAATGTGTTTTTGTTTGTCTTGAAGAGCAGAAGGTAATAATCAATGCTGGTCACCAACCTGGACAGCTTTTCCCATTCAAAGAGCGACGAATCAAGGCTGGTCGAAATCTGCACACCTGTTTCGTTTACTTCCCAGGTAGTGTCCGCTGCCAAGTGTTCATTTTCCATGGCTTGCTTTGCCATGCGTGAGGGCTGGATCACGAGGATGTAAATTATGAATAGGGGTGGAAACAACAGCCAAATTAGTTCGAAGATGGTTATCGGCGTTACCTTGGTGGAGATGGAGAAAACGACGATGCCAAATGCAACCACCAGGAAGCTCAGGCTGATCCGATTGGATGTACGTTTCATCATGAACTGGCGTATCGTCTTGGCAAAATCCTGCTGGTTCGGGGTAAATTTCAGAGATACAGACTGGGTCATGGTTTTTCTCCACACAAGAATGGTTTTATTATAACCGACAGGTCTTCAAGCGATATGGCTGTACCACGGTTTTGCTGCACTCAGACTGCGGGTTTTCCACATGGATTATAATTAAACAGTAACCAAGAGGAGAACGTATGCCTGATTTACTCTTACAAGCCATGGATGCCAAGCAAAGAGGGGATATCTCCCAGACGAAACAGTTATTGGCACAGGCGCTGATCCAGGACCCACATAATGAAGGTGCCTGGATGATGATGTCAGAAGTTGTCGATGATGTCAAGCTGAAACGGAATTGCCTGCAGCGGGTGTTGTTGATCAACCCGGAGAATTCAGCTGCCAATATCGCCTTGATGAAGCTGGACACCTCCCCGCTCGGACCAGTCGTACGCGGTGAACGCTATAAACCGGTCATTCCGCCTAAATTCCAAAAAGCCCCGCCATTTACCCCGCCCTTCACCTGGACGGGCGATGAAGCTCAATTCCAGGCCTTGGGAGATATGACCTATCCTGATCTTGAGGGTGAGGAAGTGAACCAGCTGCCAGAAACCCCCACGACCTTCGATTGGGCGGCGGAATCGGCCGAGCCAGATAAGACCATTGAAAAGATATTCGATGCGGTCAGCAACCCTGAGCTGGCAGCCAAGCCTCTGCCAGACTCCGATTTAAGCTGGTTGGATGATTCTCTAACCGGTGCAGCTGTGGCTGCCAAAAGCTCAGCGGGTTCAGATAATGAAGCCTTTCTGGACGAACGCGCGGGTCAAACACCGGAATCCACCCCTGGGCAGCAGGCAAACTCACTACCAGACTCTACGGTTGGTGCTGAGTCTATCGAGCCTGACCCGTTATTGTGGGATAACCCCAAGGCGAAAACCGACCGCATGGTCATCCTCGGCAGCAAATCCATCATCTATGCCAGCCCCGTTGCCAGTGATGTGCCCCACATTATGGGTTTGTTCGAAGAAAAGAAAATGCTGCGGGATCTGTTGGGTGAGAATGCCGGGACAATTAAGCTGGACAGCATCCAACGTCTGACTGCCAATCCCAAGCGAGCAAATTTGGATATCGATTTTAAACTGGATGAAAATTCGGCCAGCCACCAGCTCAATTTTATCAGCCCACAGGTGCGCGATGAAGCGCTGGATGCGCTGCAATTGCGTCTAGGGGCGGGTTTTACCCGCGCTACCCGGAAGTTCAGCCTAACAGATAAAGTCCTCGTCCCCCTGCTGATCATCGTGCTGGTGGCAGTCATCGGATGGGTGTTGATTGCCGGCTTGTCATACCTCGAAGGGGCTCCCGGCTTCCAGTCAGGTTTGCTCCAGCTCATCCTGATCAATATCCAATACTATGTCGACCTGATCGGACCCTTTTACATCCTCCTGATCACCTTTGTTTTGATTGCCCTAGGCTTGGTCTGGCTGGTGATCAACCTGTCCAAACCATCCAGTCTGGTAATCTTGGAGCGGAAGTAAAAGGTTTTATGTTTTGGTAAACTAATTAATGGGGGAAAACCACTGAATTCCGAAAAATGGACCGGTCAAGGTATTCTATTCACAACCCTCAGCTGTTATCACGTTCCCACCGCTCGATGGCACTCTGGATGAGCTTGAGACGACTGGCCTGTGGGTCGTGTTGGCGTTCATATTCGATCAAGCGATCGGCTGCCGAGCCGTTGAAGCGCACCTTACGCAGCAAATCTTGATAAAGCAGGTCCTCCCAGCCGTGCACCTTCCATTTTTCCTTCCAGTCACCGTCGGGTGAGAAGATTTCGGTCAGCCAACCGCCTATCACACCGCCCAGGATAGTGAGAAATCCCAGCAGCACCCCCCACAGGCTGAACAGCAGGCTGGTTGTGACTTTTACCCAATGCGTTGCCAACAGCACCAACACTGGAAGGGTGAGAGCACCCAATGCCCCGCCCATCAACTTGGAACGCTTCCTGACCAGCCCCGTGCCCACGTACGCACCCACCAACGCTCCCAATGGTCCGGCTGCGAACAGGATTATCTTCCCCCAGGCGCCCAGCTTGAATGGGCTGACGAAAGCGTCAACAACGAAGTGTACGATGAGTGCAATCCCCACCGCGATCATCCAGCCGATTAGCATGGGACCCAGAAGCGACAACCAGGCAGGAGCCGCGGTGGCTGCCTCCGCTTGAGCTTTTACATCATCTTCCGGGTACATGTTCTGACCGCACTGCGGACAGCGCGACATCTCGGGGTAGATTTTGGCACCGCAGTTGGGGCATTCGTAGGCGTTATCGTCCATAGCTCAATCATAGCCTGATTTTTGCACACAGGGAAGGGAAGCATTGAAGAGACGACCAGACAGGAATTAAGTTCAGGTCACGCAGGGTTTCAAGTTATAACCAACATTACTTCCGGATCATCTTCCGGATCTCGGAGGTCATTTCCCGCTGCAGCTCTTCCGGGTTGGGGATTAACTCAAGCATGGGTCTGGGGTTATCTTGTACCGGCGAATAGGGGATGTGTAGTCGCTCGATCAGGCTGATGCGTTCCTTTGGAGCTGGATGGGTATCATATTTGGTCGTGGGGGTGTGTCATCGCTTCGTCGAACTTTTTCCCCACCTCCAGAGTTAGGTTTTCCTGCATGGGTAGATCATATTAATTGACAAAGGTCCGGTTCAATTGGATTGCGCTCCGGATTTCCTGGTCTGCGAGCAAAGGGAAGGCAATGCTATGCCGGACGTAGTTCTTCAACCTATCGACGAAATTCTCACCACCATAGGCCATAGCAGCGTATCGGTCGGCAAATATCTCCTGCAAACGCGAGGCCCCAGGGTAACCTTTAGGAAGATGCGCTGGTAACCGACAAGGAAGAGCCACACCGGGTTGTAAAATCGGGCTGCCCCGCTCCGGATCAAGCGTTGAGCCATTTGATTGAAGGAGGCATAGACCTGATGCGCCAGGTAACCGCCGGCAGTATCGCGGTTGGAGAAATGCCCATATTCGTGCGCCAAGATGGCGGCAAACTGCCCCTGGGAGAGACCGGATATTGCGCCTATGCCAAGCAGCAGGTTACGCTTGCCCCCTCCTCTCATTTTTTTATGATGCCGCCTTTCTCAAATACGCCGATCCCAACATCTGGGGTGAGCAGAATTGAATCCACAGGCCTGACTGCCAACCTTCCCGCTACGTCTTCCACCATAGTCCATAATTCAGGCGCATCCATCCGTTCTAATGTGTGCCCTTGGGGAGGATTGGCTTTGGAAAATAAAGACCGAAAAATGGCAATCAGCGATCCAATCAGCATGATAAGCAGGATGCCGACAAAATAGATCGGGATGGCTCCAATCGTGCTGAACACATAGAATGCACCTCCCACAACCAGCAAGAGCAAAATGATCACAAATGGGATGGATATATAGAAGTACAGTGAGAGCACTGTGATGACCGTTCGATAAAATGACCTTAGCTTGCGTTCTCTTAGGCTGATTTGTGTGTTGAGGTCTGGCTGCGAGGAGTTCAATGCCTTTAAGGTGGCTTTGCTCAGGATGCTTCCGGTCAGGAACAAGACCACCTGTCCCAGGAACCACGCCACTAGCGTGATGACTCCCCAGCGGATCAGCCTGAAGATTCTGGCGTTTCTGGAAACCGCTGCATCCAAGGCGTTATGCACGGTTAGTTCAGGCATACCCATTTTCTGTGAAATCAGCAATTCTCTTTCTGCTTTTTCCCACTTTCCATCCATAGCTGCCAGTATTCCGGCATAGTAATAGCCAAGTGGATTATTAGGCGCAATCTGGAGCAGTTTTTCATCTGCCTGTCGAACTGTATTCGATATCATTGATTGTATCTGCAGCGTACATCCAAATTACGATTGTTGATTCATCATCAGGCAGCAATCTGGCTGCTTCAGAAGCCAGATTGAAAGCCTCCCAGCTACCGGGGTAAGTTAGTCTCTTTAAAAAAGCCTGAGACAGGGCGCTTTGATTGTAGGCATCCGGCTCAAGCTCCACCGCCTTGCGTAAAAGAGTAACGGCGCCTTCAATGTCATTGGAAGTCAATGCGATTCATCCGAGCCGCCGGTAGGCAGTTGAAAAATTCGGCGCCATGCTAAGCACCTGCTGGTAAAGCTCCTTCGATTTTTCATAATCACCTGCATCACCCGCAGTGGTAGCGTCACGGTAGATAGGCACCGCAGCAGGGTTCATAGTCTCCAGCTATGCTATGGCTGTCGCTTCAATTTTCGGGTCGCGTGTGGG
>JBGPBQ010000186.1:0-8309 GCA_041481345.1 Anaerolineae bacterium | reverse complement strand
TGGGTGCAGAGACATGACCAGAGTTGATATAAGAGATGACTCCACTGGTTTGTACTATATTGAAGTGAATGTTGATCCGGGTAAGAACAGGTTCAGCAGCTACCTAACAGCATCCGCAAATTCTCTTGGGTTGGACTATCCAGGAATAATCGCATTTATCCCGTATCAAGCCATGCTTAGATACGGATTGGAACCTCCAAGAGAATTGGAGGAACTAGTAAAACCTGTTATGGCATTGTTTGATACTGGTCAAGCTGTTGCAGTGAACTCTTAGATTTGGATGTCTACCAAAGTGAATGTGAAGTCAACTATTATCGGCCAAAGCCTAATGTCACTAGGATTTCGCCTTCAACGTCTCCATCCAAGCTTGTCGGAATTCGCAAGGTAGGTGTTCCCGACCCGGAGAAAGCCACGGTGGTGTTAGCGATGTTCGAGCGCTATGCGACCGGGCTTTATTCGGATTTGCAGATTGCTACCTGGTTGAACGAACAAGGATATCTCACTGCGAAAAACCGCTTGTTTAATAAGGACTCGGTGCGGGACATGCTCTGCAACCCTTATTATGTCAGTAAAATCCGTTACCGCGGCATGACGGTACACCCCAAAGGTGTCAGCTATCGCTCCACCCCACCCCACGCCTCTGTGGGCCAACACGAGCCGATCATAAATCAGGAGCTATGGGACCGCTGTCAGGCATTACGTGCCAGCCGGCGTGTGGTCGCCAAAACCGGCCAGAAGGCCGCACGCATTCACTTGCTTCAGAGCTTGGCAGTCTGTGCACATTGTGGCAGACGTCTTTGCATCCAGACTCCGAAGAATTATCCTACCTACTACCGTGAGGATTCGCACCTGCGCGGCTATTTCGATTGCCCATATTCCGGTCAGAGCATTCACGCTGAAGCTCTGGATGAGCAGGTAGCTGCTTTGGTACAGTCGCTGAAGTTAACCACCACCTGGGAGCAGGATGTGCGCAAGCTGCTTCATGATGACCAGGATGAGCCCGATCCAGAAGCCGAGCGCAAGGAGATCCACAGCATGTTACGTTTGATGCGTGACAACTACGAGCGCGGTCTGTACGAAGGAGAAGAATACCAGTATTGGCAGAAAGTCAACGCCTTGAAGGAGAAGCTTGTGCTGCTCAACCGTATCCTTGAAGCCGCCATCGGCCGGGCGGCGCGTACCTAGCTGAACCTGCGCGAGAGCTGGAAATGGGCTACCCGCGAAGAGCGTAAGATGCTGGTTCGTATGATGATCCAGGAAGCAGGCTGCGATGTGGGATCGAAACGCATCATGTGGGAGAAGGTGAATCCAGACTTTGAGATCCTTTTCCGGCTGATGGATGGTCTGCGCGCCGACACTGGGCGGCGTTACTGGATCAAAGATAACAGTGCCGAAGTGGACATTTGTGACACAGGGGAAGATATGGGACAGATGGCGACGGAAGTCAAAATCTCCCTTCAGATGTCCCACAATCCCTTGACAAGCGCCGAGGAGTATATACAATGAGGGGTATGTACCTTAAAAGTGAGATCGCCCAGCTGGAACTGAGCGATCTCTGTCGCAAACCCTCGGTCGGTTAGGACCATATCACCAAACGATTGAGGCCGGCGATAATGCGCAGCTTTCGCTGCTACAAGGATCTTACGACCAGCGGAGAGGGTGGGTATCCTCTCAGCAGCTTATAAGTCCCCCAAGGCAGCGTATTCTGCATTTACTGCCGGACTTAATATGATGATAGATCTGTCAAGGTAAATGGGCTCTGCGGCTGAGATTATCAGTTTGCGCCGAGCGATCTCATTACCTAATTGCTTATCTATCATTTTATATCCTCCTCAGAACTTGTCAAGGTCTTGTTGGACATCGGGAGCAGGATTTCGACACCGGTGCTCATTTGTCCGGAATATGCCTCTACGTCACAGTTATTCTCTAGTGCCTCCAAGCGCTCTATCCATAACCGCTCGTTGGTATCTTGACTCAACCCATCCAGGATAGAGAAAAGAGGTTCGTAATCGCGGCTCTTCATGAAACCGCGTACACGAATGTGAAAGTTCTTCTCTACCACCACCGGCCTGCCCAGGTAACCCTTCGTTACCCGAATGGTGACAAAATCAGCTGTATCCTGGACTTCGTCGAGCGGCTTCTGTGGCAGGTCCGGGTCACGGTAGCAGGCCATGCGGAAGCGTAGATCATCGGCGTACTTCCAGGTCCTGATGATAATCCCCTCGAGAACGACATCGTTGATCAAGGCAACCTCCATTGATGAGTGGTTAAAATAAATTGGCCGGTACTAATCTCCAGCTGGAGCATCCCGGCCAACGTGTGGGGCGTTTGATTACGCCTTGCAAACCATGAGCGTGGTGCCTGAGCCAGGTAGAGACCGTGTTTCGTTGCTCAGGCTATGGATATTATACAAGATAGCGCCTTCAAAGGCTATAGGCATGTGTCCCGTCGTGGGAGGGACAAATGTCCCGAATAATGTGATTCACGATAACATCACAGAAAAAATTCTTTTAAATCAATATCCAACTATGGTGGACCATTACAGCAGCTCGAACGCTCAACCAATGGCTTAAACGGAAGGTACCGAAAAAACGCGTCTACCATCCAGTATCCTGCTGCTTTGCCCTAGTCCTTTTGACGAGTTGTAAGGCGAGTACAGTAGATGAGTTTGTAAAGGTGCTGTCAACAGATTGGCATCCAGGGGATTCGTTTTATGAATAATGAAAATATCATTACCACCATAGGAAAGCAGTTGTGTGGCTGGAAGGGAGAGAAAATATATAAATCAAGCTATCGTTTTATCTTACCTCCGCATAGATAGAGGCATGAAAATCCGGTAACCGACGAAAATATGGATGGTTTGTGAAGTGGAATTTCCATCACCATCAGTAATAGTGAGGGTTATAAGGTGCTCACCATAGGATAGATTAAACACCTTCGTTCTTCCTAAACCAAGATCACCATCCCGATCAGATGACCAATGGAGTGCCGTTCCTTCCAGAGAATAATCCTCCGCATCGTATGCGTCACCTCGCAAGATGATCGGCTCATTGGGTGGCCAGGTCAGGTCATCTGAAGGGTGTATGATCAGCGCCATCGGAGGTTTCCGTTCAACCGTAAATGACGTGTCCGATTCATCCAGGGTGGTATTGAAGCCATCGGTTGCCATGACATAAATCACAGCAGTTTCACCGCCAGACACATCATTCGTGTTTACTGTCAGTTGGGTTGAGGTGATGTCTATTGCTAGTGGAGTCCAAGAAGTCCCGTCTGGAGAATAAAAAATATCGTAAATTAATGGATCTTCATCGAGGTCTGATCCCAGCCACGATATGGTTTGATAAGTTCCAGTAGGCCAATTTTCACCACCATTCGGAGATAATACCTGCACTTGTGGAGGATTAGGACTGGCAATTCGGTCCGCTAATAACTGATCACCATGCATCAAAACTAGACGAGTTATATTAGGTGAGTATGGTAATGAAATATTGAAACTATCAACCCAGGTGGGATTACCCTGATCATCGAAAAATGATACATCAAAACAGCGACTCGTAACTGTAATTCCTGATGAATCACGAGCTTCAAAACAATACTGTGTACCAATAATAGGATTGTCTACTGCTATTGTGGAGGTAATTATCCATGCTGGATTTAGAATTACATGGCTATCCGAAAATACCAATCCGCTATCAAGGATATATTGTTGTGGCACCTCTTGCATAGCAACGGATTCCATAATCAGGCGCGGTTGCAAAGTATCCGAATATGTTTGTGTATATGTCCATGAAGAGGTCCAAACGTTATTATCTCTCATCGAACCAAAATAAGACATATAATCCCAATCCCAATAGGGGCATTTTATCCCGCCGTCATTGTCGGGGTCCATTGTGTTATCACAACTTTCGCGCCATCCTTTATCATGAGTCAAATCTATTCCAAATTCATGGATAAAGTAGTTATGTGTAAACGGCCAATCATTGCGTGTATCAGATGATTCGGGATGCATGCGACCCATAAGATGATCAATCTCATGTGCAAAACCACGCGAATTTTCTATTGTACGAGTATCAATAAACCAAGCAACATGGCCTAATCCATTATCCCAAGTTGGATCGCTATGACCACCATACGGAAAATCATTCATTGCGATAGATGGTAATAAGCCTACAAGATAGGTCTGTTTCTCAAAATGCAACTGGTCATCCAAATTGGTATAAAGGTTATTTAGCCACACGATAAGGGATTTATCACGGCATTCATTTCTACTAAAAGGATCGTCGCAAGTCAAGGGAGTAAACCAGGATTCTGTATTTAAGATAATAGGTTGGATCCGGGAGGTTGGGAACACTTCTTGAGCCCATTGATACCAAGAATTAATTTGATCCAGATCAATAGTTTGATACCGATATTTTATGGGTAGCAACAATATCGTTGGTTCAATAGCATCAGATAGTGTGAAAATCTCACTATTCTCCGCTGTACCAACGTTGGCAAAAATGGATACTGTATTTGTTATAAAGATTGGATCTACCAAGAAATTTAGTGAATTTGCTAGATCACTTCGCTTTGTTGTCCAATTATCTGGGCTTGCTTCTATGGTAATTGGTGTTATTGGATTTAACACTGCTGAGCCATTAGGGCCTGATACGTCTATTTGACCTGTTACGAGAGGTATTGGGCTGCAACTTGAAGAACCCTGAACACAAACCCGCACCATGGCGAGCTTATCATTTATAAGGGGTACAGTGTTATTGGTATTCTGTGTCGCTTGATTTACCTCGATATGAGGAATTGTGATAATACCAAAACCTGAAAAATCCTTACCTGTGACGTCTCCGATCAATGAGATTGTGTACGAGGCAGGAGAAAAAGTGTAGCAATCATTGAGGGGGGTAACCGTATAAGTTCCCTCAGTCAAGCCTTGAAAACGATAGTAGCCGTTTGAATCTGTGGTTGCGGTATGACCATCATCGGTTGAAATGGTGATTCCAGATATTCCATTGCTTGTATCCCCAACTTTTATCTTTCCTGAAATTGAATAAATTCCTCCGCTTCCCCGGTCATGTACAAAAGCATCAGTCATTTCATTTGTATCTCCGTTCACCAAGTTGGAGGCATCGGAGGCAAATGCGACATATCGCCCTTCCGTAGAAATGAAAGGGTCACCAGATCCTAAATTTCCCTCAGTCCCGTCGCTGGCAACTGATATCCGCGTTGTCTCACCCATTATGCGGTTATGAACAAAGATATCCTTAACTCCATTGGTGTCCCCGTCCACTAGGTTAGAGGCCTCGGAAACAAAAGCCACAAATCGTCCGTCTGCAGAGATGGACGGAACGTAGGACGAGTTATTTCCCTGTGTGCCGTCACTGGCCACCGACACTCGTGTCGTTTCCCCAGTTACCCGATCATGAATAAAACTATCCGGACTTTGATTGGTGTCTCCGTACACCAAATTGCTTGCTAGAGACAGAAATCCCACGAAACGCCCGTCCGCAGAGATGGAAGAGCCCTCGGAAGAATAATTTCCCTGCGTCCCGTCGCTAGCGACTGAGACCCGTGTGGTCTCCCCCGTCACTCGATCATGCACAAAGACATCCCAAGTTTCGTTGGTATCTCCGTACACTAGGTTGGAAGCATGGGAATAAAACGCTACATAGCGCCCGTCCGCAGAGATGGATGGCTCATCCGAATAAGAATTTCCCTGTGTCCCGTCGCTAGCCACCGACACCAGCCTCGTCTCCCCCGTCACTCGATCATGTACAAAGATATCCTGAACTCCATTGGAGTCACCGTCCACAAGATTGGTTGCGCCGGATATAAACGCCACATAGCGTCCGTCCGCAGAGATGGACGGCGTGGTAGACCAGTTATTTCCCTGTGTCCCATCACTAGCCACCGACACCAGCCTAGTCTCAGCCGTCACCTGGTCATGTACGAAGATATCTTCGCTCTCATTGGTATCCACATCCACCAAGTTAGAAGCCTGAGAATCGAATGCAACGTAGCGTCCATCCGCAGAGATAGATGAGTTTTCAGAAATATTATTTCCCTGCGTCCCGTCACTGGCGATCGACACCCTCGTTGTCTCCCCCGTCACTCGATCATGTACGAAGACATCTGGAACATGATTACTATCCCCATCCACCAGATTAGAAGCATAGGAGAGTAACACCACATAGCGGCCATTCGCAGAGATGGAAGATACCCCGGATAGGCTATTTCCCTGCGTCCCGTCGCTGGCGACTGAGACACGCTCGGTAGTTCCAGCAAGTGTATGTGCTGGAGCCAGAGCTGATGAGGAGGTAGCTGACAGGCTCAAACAAAGAAGGACAAGGAGAATTAGCAGAAAACGAAAAATAAAATTGTTACCCATTTCATCCTCCTTATATACAAAGCACGAGTCTAATATCTTCTCAAAAGAACAATGAAACCCTCAGAGAGAATCCTCAGCCCTTTATGTTATTCTGAATTCCCATAACAGACTTCTTGAACCAGTAAATCGGTAGGATAACTTGTATCCGTCCAGCCAGCGCCAATGGTCCAGACGGGGAAGGAACCCAGGGAAATGTGACCGGTATATTCAGGCCCCCAAAAACCTGAAAGATCATCATCAATGATTAACTGACTGTTTTGGTCATAAAGTTTAAAGCGATCGTGGCTGAGGTCAAAGATGGCTGTATAGGCTTGCCCATCTACCATGTCCCACTTGTCGTTCAGCAATGCCAATGTCTGATCACCTATCTTTTGATAATAGACACCGGCGTTCGGAGTCAGCGAATCATCCACATCAAGAACCATCGAAATCGACCCGTAATCTTGTTGAATCAACTGCTGCCAGGACGTCTCACTACCCCATGGGACCAGGGCGATTTTATAAGCGGCATGATTGACGAACCTGACAGCGAACATGCCATAATAAGGCTGCAGGGCAAGATAGGCAGTCTGCCCCTGATCGGCGATCAGGCGCAGACCCGGACGCAGATAGAGCACCTGGCCTCCGTTGCTGAAGTCACACCCACCCGATAACTCATCTGTCTCGCTCAGGCAGCCGTAGCTGATGTTGCTAGAAAGAGTTGGGCTGATGATCCCAGCTAGGGAGCATGTGGTTGCACCATCCGTTGGACCCGGCAGAAAGATCGTGTAACTGTTCAAGGTCAGGTTTTTTGAGCTCGTGTATCCACCCCCATATTGTACAAGACCAATATTCGGCGCAAACCAATAAGTGATTCTGCCTTCATTCGGAATATATGCAATGGGAATAGTGTCGATGAGCCCGAGAGGTGTATTGATTGTCTCTGGCTCTCCGACCATTGTAGCTTCCCAGGTACTTTTATTTTCCCAAACTGTTTGCCCGGGGACCAACTTGCTCACAGGTGGGAGCACCATCGCTTTAGATGTGCCAAACTCCCGGTAAATCCCTGTCTCATCGCATTGATAATATTCCTGAGAGTAGCCGGTCGAGATGCGGAAATGAGCCGGGTATGGATAATTACCTTCGACCTGGGTGATTTGCCAGGTTTCAGCGGTTTGAGATTCTTTGCCTGGCGAACCCAGCCCAGAATATACGGTGAGTGTGCCGGTAAACTCCCAGGTGGCGCCCAGGACGATGGGCCAATACTCGTTGGCACAATAAACTGGCTGTGGATTGCTGGTAGGTGTAGGCGGTATCGGTGTGGCGGAGGGAGTTGGAGTCAGGGTTGGAAGCGGCGTCATGGTTGGGGAGGGTGTCAATGTAAATGTTGGTGTCCAATCGATTGAATTACTGGTTGCAGCCACAGTGTCCAGGGTGGATTGTACAGCAGGTAATCCGCACCCGGCCAGTGAGACAAGGAAGATCATGGTGATCAACATAACGATCCAATTCTTCATATGGCACCTCATTTTTGACAATCAACGACAAGAATTAATTGAGCACCAATTGATCAAAATATACAGATGAAAGGTTATCCAAACAGTAAAACAGTAAAAATGGGATTCTTATCGCTCTTCAATAATCTATTTGTTTCCTCCCAAGCAATGCCTGGCATTAGTAAACCAACCACCTGAAGACTTAAGCAATAGAAAATTTCTTTTACTTTGATTGTTGCCTGCTATGATCATGCGCTAATAAAAAAATCCCCATCTCGTTGTCTGTAATCAGGCGGAGTCGCTATTTATTCTGTGACGGGCAATAACGAGAAGGTTGATTCCCTCCGCATATAGATTAGCATAGAAAAAACATTTGTCAATAAGCGAAAGTGATATAAACTATGCGTGAAGGATTACTAATAGATATATAATTTAATCAGATATCGCATCCTTGG
>JBGPBQ010000185.1:0-8334 GCA_041481345.1 Anaerolineae bacterium | reverse complement strand
TAGGATTAAAGTAATATTAGTAATTCCATCTAAATTAGTCTAAAATACTTGCTTCCATCTTAATAAATGAGTCCCAATGGATTGCTCACAGAGAATCAATTTTGTTTGATAAAATGGAGCGAGATTTTCGCAGATAGTTCCAGGAGTATCCCTATGCAGGATGAAGTTGTTAATGTAAAGGGTTTTCGCAAGATCTATGACGCAACAGTCGCTGTAGACATGATCAGCTTCGAAGTCCACCGGGGAGAGATCTTTGGATTGCTGGGTCCAAATGGTGCGGGAAAAACCACCACCATGGAAACCCTGGAAGGCTTACGACAGCCCACCGCAGGCACAATGAGTGTGCTGGGTGTCGATCCGATCCACTCACCCGCACGTTTACGAGACCTGATCGGTGTCCAGCTGCAGTCATCCAGTCTCCCCGGCAGCATGACTCCCCGTGAAGCCATGGAGTTTTTCTGCGCTTATCACCAGGTAGCTGCGAGGCACGATTTGCTCGAGCGGTTGGGTCTGGGTGAAAAGAAATCGGCTCAATTCTCGACTTTATCAACGGGTCAGCAGCGTAGGCTCGCGCTGGCATTGGCGGTTGCCCATGAACCCCCGGTGGTACTGCTGGATGAGCCCACCGCCGGTCTTGACGTCGGCTCACGTATTGAGCTGCATGAGGTGATGCGTGAGCTGCAGGCCAAAGGCATCACCATCATCCTCGCCACCCATGATATGGCTGAAGCCGAAAAAATGGCTGACCGGGTCGCTATCTTGCTCAAAGGCAGGATTGCTGCTGAGGGCAGCCCCACCCAGCTCACTGCCGCCGGTAAGGGACTGGTCAAGATTTCAGTATCCTCGGAGTCGGCCAGTTTATCCCAGGGCACTCCCGTTTTCCCCTCGGTTTCACAGCATATCCTCAAGGATGAGTATGTGATTTACTACAGCCGCGATGCCGGTGAGACCGTTCCCGCTATCCTGGATTATCTCAAAGCGCATGATGATCACCTGGTGGACCTGCGTGTGGAAAGACCTTCGCTTGAAGACAGGTTTCTCGAAATTACACAACCCGACCAACCGAATGGAGCCCAGTCATGAATGCTTTCTTTTACCACTTCATGTATGATTTTCGGACCGGCTTACGCGATAAATCGCTCCTGTTGTTGAATTATCTCTTTCCGCTCGGATTCTATATATTAATGGGTTTACTCATGACCGGGCTGAACCCGACCTTTGCTCCCACCATGATCCCTGCCATGGTCCTGGTCGCCATGATGGCGTGTACACTGCTGGGTTTGCCCAATCCTGTGGTGGAATCACGCGAAGCAGGGATATTTCGCAGTTTCAAGATCAATGGTGTCCCGGCCCTATCGATCGTTACCATCCCTGTTTTAAGCAGCATGGTGCATATCCTTCTGGTATCCATCATCATCACGGTGACTGCCGGACCATTCTTCGGTGCGGGGATTCCGGTGAATTGGGGGTATTTTATCCTGATCCTGTTCCTGACTGCCTTCACCATGGCGAGCCTCGGGATGCTGATTGGCGTAGTCTCACCCAATTCAAGGTCTATTGTCTTATTCAGCCAGGCGATCTTCCTGCCATCCATGATTCTGGGCGGATTAATGGTCCCCTCCAGCATGCTGCCTCCAGCATTGTACCGGGTCTCCCTACTCTTACCCACCAGTTATGCAATGAATGCCTGGCGGGGTCTGGCTTTTGGTCTTCCGGCAATGCTAGATCCCCGCTTGAGCATGCTCGTCCTGCTCGCAAGCGGGATGATTGCATTTGGCATGGCTATCTTTTTATTCAATTGGGATAGTAAAAATCGGCAGGCTGGTCACAACCCCTTATTAGGATTATTGGCCATGCTTCCATATGTGTTGGGAGCTATCTTTTTAGTTGGCTGATACACCGTTGGAGCAGGAATCTGGTCTAAAGATTAATCCTTATTTAATCCCCCTATTTTTGATAATTGATGTATGATTAGTCTATCCGAGCAAGATTGCTTCGGAAATTTGTCTCATACCAACCAAATGAAATGAGAAGAAAGGAGCACATCAATGGCATATAGTTTTAAAAACTCGAAGGGGCAAACCTATTTCCTCCATGCCACGACACGTGTCCTCAAGAGTGGGAAGAAACAGCATCTCTATTACTTTGCGAAAACCGTAAAGGCAGGCGCATTAGACCTGATTCCAGCGGGTTATGTGGTTGCAGAAAGCAAGACAGGTCTGCCTGTATTAAAGAAAAAGGTATAATGTCTTTCCAATCCCTGGTACACTAACCGCCAGTGGATATCGTATACTCCGGCAGATATGAATATCTGCCATCCAGATCAGGTTGGTAAAGCTTGTAAACTATGCGGTGCACTTCTTCGGAAGTGCGCCGTGTTTTTTAAGACAAGCATCATTGCCCGAAGAAGGCGTTTACTACCTCAGGGTCAAAATGCCTGCCCGTTTCTCTTGATATGTATTCAAGCGCCTGGTGTTCAGGCCAGGCATACCGGTAAGGGCGGTTGGAAGTGAGTGCATCCCATACATCCACAATCGCAAAGATGCGTGCTGACAAGGGGATAGAATTTCCCAGTAATCCCTGTGGGTATCCTTTCCCATCCCATCTCTCGTGGTGGCAATACGGGATTTCCAATGCCGGTGAGAGATAATCGATCGTTTTCAACATTTCATAGGCATGCATAGGGTGCTGGCGCATAATTTCCCATTCAGCAGGCGTGAGGGGACCTGGCTTCAACAAAATTGAATCGGGTATGCCCATTTTACCAATGTCATGCAGTAGTGCTCCGCGGCGGATGTGCTGCAAAGCTTCACCCCTTAGCCCGATCCGATCCGCAACCCGTAGGGTCATTTCGATCACCCGGTGGGCATGACCCACCGTCTCGCGGTCGCGCAGCTCCAATGCCTTTGCCCAGCCTTCCAGGGTAGCATCGTAGGCGATCGATAGTTCCGTGTTCGAATCCTGCAGCTGTTCGAATAGCGATGAATTATCGAGTGCGATGGCAGCCTGACCGGCCAAAGCCTCAAGGAACTCCAGGTGTTCTGGATCAATCGAACGGGGCGTCCGTAGAAAGACCTCGAGCACACCCTTCAGCTGTCCTTTGGCGATCAAGGGGATCCCGTAATAGACCTTGAAAGCCTCCGCTTCAATGGGATGCATTGGATCATGGGCATGGTGCTCGAGAGAAAGGTCGGGGATATGCACCGTTTTGCGGGTTAAAACCGCTTTACCGGCAAGCCCATCTCTCATCGGAATGGTGACACCTGGGGAAGCCTCAGTTCGGAATCCTCGCCTGGCGCCGACCTCTAACAGCGTGGTCCCTATCCTGTGGAGTAAAATGTCGGCTGCATCCACGCTGAGTTGAGCCATGATTTGCTCGAGCAGTATTCCCAGGGTGAACTGGAGGTCGGGTCCGGCGGAGATGGCGGCATCAATGGCGCGCAGCGCCTGGAAACGGCGCACCTGACGTTGGATTGTCTCTTCAGCCACCTTCCAGTCCGTAATGTCAGTGATACATCCTTCTAATAGCTGGTGGGGTCCGCTAATAATCGATGAACCGCTCCCCACTTCCCTGACCCATTTTATATTTCTATTTTGGGTATGGATGCGGTAAACCAGCTCGAAAGTTGTTCTTTGTACCACGGCATTTTGGATATTGATCCACACCATTTCCCTGTCTTCCGGGTAGATCAGATCGCCGTAAGACGTGACGCGGTTCCTGATCAAATCATCCGCTTGGTAGCCAGTCAGGTCGTAGCAGCCTTTGCTGACATATTCCAGCGTGCGGCTTGAATCATTCCTGCACTGGAAAACCATGCCAGGGATATGGTCGAGCAGCGTGTTAAAGCGTGGAGATAACTCCCTCACAGTGACATCTGTCTTCAGGATTACACTTCCTTATAAAAATAAAATATTTATATTAACCGGCTCAGTTCACCCTCACGTATTGGTGTACAGGTTCAACCGCCAGTTTCACCGGGTTATCCTGGTGATTATTCTGTTGGTGAGCTAACAGATTGGCGGCAAGGTCCACCAGGTTGGCAGGTCGAATTGAAGACAGCCAGCCACGATCCTCATCGCTCAAATTAAAGGTCTCACCTTGATACCCAGATGCTACAGCAATCTCCGGGTTTGTCATCAGCAGGCTGCGAAAGCTCTTGCTGACGACCGCTGCGCACAGCAAGCGGTTCATCTCATCATTTGATGATGGATATTCTAGCTGTGTACTGGTTTGAAGTACGGGAGAATCAGTCATTAACATTGGATTATCCTCAATTATTAGAATCATACTTATCTCAGCTTTGGTGAATTCCTGGTATTTGCCTGTGGATAAGCAGGAATCAGTATTATCCACTCACGTCTCCCATAATGGGCAGGCCAAGGATCACGCCACCGGATGCAACCAGTGTGAGGACCATGAGAGCCAGGCGGATATAGCGAGAATCGATCTGAGAGAACTTTAAATAGACATTTGAAAGGCAGGTGTTCATTTGAATATCTCCTCTAGAAAAAGTATTTTGTGGTGCTTTGTGCCTATATTATTACACATTCATGCCTCTAAAGAGTCTGTTAAAGATTAAAGAATCACCCATTTTTAAGGTTTTTTTGACATTTTATTCCCCCAATTAACGCAATATTTTATATAAATGATCTGTTTCTTCTGAAGGATCTAAGCCAAGCTCATCCTGCAAGAACTGCTTGCACTGTTCGTACTGGTTTACGATTCCCGAACGGTTGCCCAGCGCGGCATATGCCTGCATCGCCAGGCGATGGGCTGATTCCATGCAATGGTTCTCAGCCAAGACTGTCTGGCATTGCATCAAAGCTGATTTGGGCTCACCTTTTTCCAGCAGCAGCTGTGCCAGGGTGAGGCGTGAGTGCTCGCACATCTGGGCTAACCGCTGTCTTTCGGTCATCACCCAAATACCTTCCCCTTCAGGGAAGAACTCTCCCTGGTATAGCTCAAGGCCTTCCTGTAGCAGCTCGATCTTCAATGGATCAGTCTCAGCGCTTTCGGCCTGTGTGAGTTTATGCTCAAATTCATGCACGTCAGAGGTGTAATCCAGGTCGTCATTAAATGCATACCGCCGTTCATTACTGATGATCACATCCTGACCCAGCGCATAGCGGATGTAATAAACGGTGTTCCTGAACTGCAAGCGCAGTTGTTCCGTTGAGCTGTCGGGCCATAGATCCAACCCGATTTCTTCCTTAGTCAAGCTTTTGTTGGGATGAGCCACCAGGAAAAAGAACAGCTCACGCGCCCGTTTCTGGTTGGCCCAGCTTGAGGCGGTTACAGGTTTTCCGTCCATCTTGACCTGTGACCGGCCGAGTGCATATATGCTCAATTTTGGTGGGATCATCAGGACGGTAGCAGCGTGTGGGCGTAATTTACGCCTTAGGGACGGAATTTGACGCTCAAAATTTTCTATCCGGCTCAGCAGCTTGACCGCAGTTGGACCAATGATGGCATCTTCAACATACTTTTTTAGTTCTTCCTTAGCGCTCCGCCCAACCACCACCAGGGGCTGGATACTCTCCAGATTACCAATTAGATTAAGCGCCTGTTCCAATGTCGCTCTTGCCATTGCATGCTCGCCGTTGAGCGTATATGCCCGGCATAAGAGTAAACCGGTGCTGGCAGCTTCCAGCTTTTGTCCACCTGACTCCAAGGCTTGATAAGCATCCGTCAGGTATTTCAATGCCAGGTCATTCTTGCTCTCAGCCAGGGCTAGACTCCCGGCTTCCATGGACCACAGGCTGTTCTCGAAGCTTGATTGGCTCTTTTCGACCAATTCCTTCGCTGAGACTAGATATGCATTCGCCCGAGCATATTTACCTTCCCGCCGGCAAAGTCCGGATTCTGCCAGGTCAACATTCAACAGCAGGAAATGGTCATCCAGGGTCTGGCAGGCATCCCGCGTTTTCTGGAACGCCTCTCTGGCGCTGTCACTTGCTTCCAGGTCTGCGTACAGGTTGCCCAGGTTGAATAATAGGTAGGCCTCACTGCGCAGGATGGCGTTTCTTCTTGCCAGAGTAAGTGCCTGTTCGAATAATTTCGCCGCTTCCAGATAGTTACCCGCCAGGTGATGCAGACTGCCCAAGTTATTCAAAACGTATGATTCACGAGCGTTGTTCCTCACCGCTTGCCAATAAGCCAATGCCTGCTCATTATGGCTCACTGCCTGGCGTGTATCACCTTGATATTGTCCACAGACGCCCAATTCCATGTGCACCAAGGCTACATTTTGCTCGTCCTTGAGGGTTTGAAACAACTTCAGTGATTGGTTGAGCAGTTCATTTGCTTTGTCAAGCTCCCCTAGGTGAAAATGGCTCACGCCAGTTGAATGGAATGCGCCTGCTCTCACCATGCGTAATTCCTCATCTCCCGCAGATAATTCCAATGCTTCCATCCCATCCTGGATGGATGCCTGATAATTTCCTCGGTAACGGTATGCAGTCGCACGTCTGTCCAAAGTGCGTGCCAGGCCCGACCGGTCATTACTCTCTCGTTGAGCGATCTCGGCCCGGTTCAAGTATTCCAGGCTTTTTTCCACCTGCCCCTGGATCAGCAAGACCGTGCCTTTATGCGAGATCAAGCTGGGGTGCGAGTCCAGGGTTTCAACCGGTAGGGCATCCAGCCATCTTGCCAGGACTGCAAATTCTGCATTGCGGATGAGCGACGTACCGGCTTTCTCGATGAGCTCGGCTGTGGCTGAGTCGTCGCTGATACGGCTATATATGGAATAAGCCCGTGCCCATTCCTCGCGCTCGGCATACACCTGGGCGATCCTGCGTAATAGCTCCTCCAGCTGTCCTGGTCTTTCCTTCTCGAACTGCGCTTTTAAAAAGTCTCCGAACAGGTGGTGGTAGCGTAGCCATTTTCCATCCTCACCCACGGGTAATACAAACAGGTTATTTTGGATCACCTGGTTGATCAATCCACGCCAGTTGGTATCCGCTCCCCACACCGCCGCGCATAAAGTGGCATCGAATTCATTCAAGAACGAAGTCCGCAGCAGGAAATCTCTGATTTCCTCAGTTTGTTGGTCCAGGATTTCTTGCGCCAGGTATGTATATAGCTCGACCCCTGTTACCCGAGCAGCCCTCATCTGGTTTGTCATTCCAGGACCCATCACTTGGGCGGACAGCATTAATCCTGTGATCCACCCTTCTGTGTCACGTGCCAGGTCTTGCGAAGCCGCATCCGATAATGTGACGTGGTAGTACTGCAGCACAAAGGATTGGATTTCATCGGCACGGAAGGCCAACTCTTCAAAACCCATCCCACCTACCTGCGAGCGGGCGACCAGCAGGGGCAGGTCTGGCAGGCTGAGCAATGTCCGCGAGCTTAAGACCAGGTGGCAGTTTTCAGCCGATTCATTGATAAAACGGTTGAGGAATACCTGGATTTCCTTTACATTGCTCACCAGGTGGTAGTCGTCCAGGATGATCAGGAAGTGTTCCTGGATGTGTTCGTAGGCATCATTGACGATCACCGAAACCAGCTGGTTGATATCTGGAGTGAACGGGTTGATCGCCCGTAATGCAGCTCTGGAGGCTTCTCCGAATGTGGGGAATCGGTGATGGATTGTGGCGATAAAATAGGTGAAAAATCGCTCAGGGGTCTGGTCGAGCTCATCCACGGCATACCAGCATACCGGGGAATCCACCTGGTACGCGAAGTCGACCAGTAATGATGTTTTTCCATAGCCAGCTGGGGCAATCACCAGGATGAGTTTCTCATCCAGCAGGTCATAAAGCAGGTTGATCAAGCGCTGGCGGGTAAACAGCTCCTTACGGCGTTGGGGTAATATCACCTTCGTGAGGGTTGGTTTCTTTGCCATTGGCTCGGGTGCCTGCTCGATTCTAGGTCAGATTACAGTATAGCATAATCCAACCATTTTCAATCCTTCTCCTGGCTCCTGCGAAATAAAATGACAATTCGCGGTTAGAACCTTTTCCTTGCGGCAGTGACCCCGCACTACAATCTGCCTGGAAAGATAAATAAGCGAGCCCATGATGGGCTCGCTGGGTATCAAAGCTATTCAGTTTTATTGTTCCCGAGTTATTCTGCCCAGGAACAGCCTTCCATGATCATTTCAATTGCCATTGTATGACTGCATGTCTGGCGGGTCTTGAAGAAGTCACAATCACATTGCCAGGCATTATTGTCGTATATCACGCTGTGGGGGTTGTTATCCCCGTCAAATGTAACCAAGAGGCTTTTTACATGGATGCGTTCACGCTGTTCAGCATAGCGTTTTGCTTTCTCTCGCTTGCGGATCACGCCTGAATCCATATCTTTATACCTATCTCCTTTCGTTTGTCATT
>JBGPBQ010000184.1:0-8377 GCA_041481345.1 Anaerolineae bacterium | reverse complement strand
GCATACACGCCCAGCATGCGCCGCGTCTCCTCCTGCGCCTCGTCGGACGTGGCGTGGGCGGTGTGGCCTTCCTGCCAATAAAACTCGAGCGTCCGCAGAAACAGGCGGGTGCGCATCTCCCAGCGCACCACGCTGCCCCACTGGTTGATGAGCACCGGCAGGTCACGGTAGGACTTGATCCACTTGGCATACATGGTGCCGATGATGGTCTCGGAGGTGGGGCGGACGACCAGAGGCTCTTCCAGCTTCTCACCGCCACCGATGGTTACAACCGCCAGCTCAGGCGAGAAACCTTCCACGTGCGACTTCTCCTTCTCGAAAAAGGACATGGGGATGAGCAAGGGAAAGGCGGCATTGACATGACCCGTGGCTTTAAAACGGCGGTCAAGGGCGGCAGTCATGTTCTCCCACACTGCCCAGCCATAGGGACGCACCACCATACAGCCGCGCACCGGGGCGTAATCGGCCAGCTCAGACTTGAGCACAAGCTGGTTATACCATTCAGCAAAATTTTCAGATCGGGTAGGGAGTTTATCTTCGGTCATGGATTATTCCTCGTGGATCAAGATTTAGCTTTGGATAGGGCTTTCTGCAACTGCTGGAAGCCTGAGTCTACATCGGGAGAGAACAATACCCACTGGCGCTGCACTACGGGGATATATTCACCTTGCTCCGCCAGGAAACTTTCGATAACGGCCTGCCAGCCCGTGCCGATCAGGATAAGGGGGTGGGGAGGCAGGATGCGGGTGAGCAGGAGGTTCCAGGTGAGCACCAGCTCGGCGAGCGTGCCGACCCCACCGGGGAGGGCGAGGCAGGCATCGCATTTCTCAATTAGGGCAAAGATGCGCTCCTGGAAAGTGGCATAATGCCATTCCTCCGTCACCCACGGGTTGGCTTTCACCGGGCGCCAGGCTTCAATCTGGTCACAGGTGACACCGATCACATGCCCACCTGCCTCGGATGCTCCGCGCGAGAGAGCTTCCATAGTGCCGATATAGCCACCGTTAAGTAGAGTGTAGCCTGCCTGTGCGATCAGCATACCCAGGTGTAGGGCATCCTGGTAGATAGGGTCGCCTGGCTTGGGTTGTGAGCCGCCGAAAACTGTGATGCGTATGTCCATAGCTATTAGGGCTTGTCCCAAGTGCGGTGGTAATTCTTATCAAGCTTGGTAAGGACCGCTTTTTCCAGGTCGATGCCCGCCATGCTGGCGAGCTGGAGCAGGTAGAGCATGACATCAGCGAGCTCATCGGAAAAAGACTGCGGGTCCTTCAAGCTCTCACCCCATTGGAAATGCTCCAACACTTCAGCGGCTTCCAGGTTGAGGGACACCGCCAGGTTGCGCAGGGTCTGGGGGCGAGGGCTGTCGGGCTCATACCAGCCCATGGTGCGGACGAAATCATGCATCGCTTGTGTCAGCTCAATGATATCCATGGGTATCTTAATCTTCCTCAGATAATAATGCATCCAGGGCAGCCGTGGCGGATAGGCGCTGCTCAGGCTGCCAACCGGGCTCACTCACCATAAGCTGAAGGTGGGCGATGACGGCTTTCTGGTCGGATGGGTTCAGAGACGCAAAGGCTGTCTTAATCGAT
Source organism: Anaerolineae bacterium (assembly GCA_041481345.1). Classification (GTDB taxonomy): domain Bacteria; phylum Chloroflexota; class Anaerolineae; order Anaerolineales; family UBA4823; genus FEB-25. Next base: position 6,785 of record JBGPBQ010000184.1, on the reverse strand, counting down.
CCAGACTGGCGGGAAAGCAAATTTTCCCATAACTGTTCTGGTTCATCCGACTGCCTGCTTGGCTGCGCTTGCTTCACGGTCTTGTGCATAGAATGCGCCTATTTTATCTCATTAATCGAAATGTCGATTAAAATTGTGCTTTAAGATTGAGTGGTTTTCTCATGCGCATCATCGTAACCCACGAACAAGCTGATTTCGACGCCTTGGCATCCCTTTTGGGGGCGTATTTATTGGATGATTCAGCCATCCCGGTGCTTCCAAGGCGGATGAACCGGAATGTACGCGCGTTCGTGACCCTGTATGGGGCCGAGCTGCCGTTCGTTGACCCACACGACCTACCGGCAGAGGCCGTCGAATCAGTGTGCCTTGTGGATACCCAATCGATGGCAAGTGTACGCGGGGTGAGCGCGGAGACACGGGTGCACATCGTAGACCACCATCCCATTCGGGCGGATATCCCGACGGCATGGACAATTTCAAGCGAGGATGTGGGAGCAACGACGACGATTTTTGTAGAGGATATGCAGGAACGGGATGACGATCTCAGCATGATCCAGGCGACCACGCTGCTGCTTGGGATTTACGAGGATACCGGTTCGCTGACCTACACCCGAACGACGGCGCGCGACCTACATGCGGCGTCGTACCTGCTGGAGCAGGAAGCCAATTTACGCATTGCGGGTGATTTTCTGAACCACCCGTTATCGGGGGAGCAGCAAAAACTGTATGATTCCTTGCGAGAGCACCTGGAGACCTATCCAATCCACGGGCATACCGTGGTGGTGGGGTGCGGAAGTGCGTTTGGGCTGGACGAGGAGCTATCGACAGTGGCGCACAAGCTGCGTGACCTGCTCGACCCGGACGCACTATTTATGCTGATCACAACACGCGCAGGCGTGCAAATGATAGGGCGCTCTACCAGCGATAATATCGACGTGGCGGAGATCACGTCACGTTTTGGTGGAGGAGGTCATTCGAGAGCGGCAGCCAGCCTGATCAAAGGGCGTGAGCTGGATGAGGTGCACGATGAATTGATTGCGCTGCTACCTGAGTTCATCCGACCGGCGATTACTGTGGCTGAAATCATGTCGCACAACCCGCAGGTGTTATCACCTGATACATCGGCTCAGGAGGCGGCGGATCGAATGCAGCGCTTCGGTTACGAGGGTTACCCGGTGGTGCGGAATGGACGGGTAATTGGTCTGCTCACGCGCCGGGCGGTGGACCGGGCGATCGCGCACAAGCTGAACCTGACGGCATCCAGCTTGATGGACGCAGGAGAGGTGGTCATCCACCCGGATGACTCGATAGACCGCCTGCAGCACCTGATGACGGACACGGGATGGGGTCAGATTCCGGTCCTGGATGAGGATGAGGGGAAAATCATTGGGATCGTCACGCGGACCGATTTGTTGAAGATACTGACGTCTGAATCTGCCCGACCGGGGCACCTCAACTTTGCAGAAAAACTCGAGGCGGCCATGCCGGCGGCGAGGCTGGCGTTATTGCGATTAACCGCCGAAATCGCCTATGAGCAGAAAGCATCGCTTTATATCGTAGGCGGGTTCGTGCGTGACCTGATCCTGGAGCGACCGAGCCAGGACTTTGACCTGGTGGTCGAAGGGGATGCGATGGCGCTGGCGCGCCAGCTGCAGGAGCACTACGGCGGGAGGCTAACCACACATGCCCGCTTCGGCACAGCGAAATGGATGATCACGAATATCCGGGAGAAGATGGCAGAGGCGCTACAACAACCTGAGAATGCGAGTGACCTGCCAGAGTTCCTAGATTTAATATCGTCACGGACGGAATTTTATACCCACCCGTCTGCTTTACCAACGGTGGAGCGCGGCAGCATCAAGCTGGATCTGCACAGACGTGATTTCACGATCAATACACTGGCGCTGCGCCTGGATGGCAAACATTACGGTGAGCTGCAGGATTACTGGGGTGGACTGAATGACATAAAGGAAGGCCTGGTGAGGGTGCTGCACCCGCTTTCATTCGTGGATGACCCGACACGCATGCTCAGGGCAGTACGCTTCGAAGGGCGGTTCGGTTTTCACATCGAAGCACGGACGCTGGAATTATTGCTAGAGGCACGGGCGCTGGTTGGGCAGGTATCCGGAGACCGGATCAGGCACGAGCTGGACCGCATCCTGGACCTGGAACAGAGAGTGAGCATCCTGGAAAGGCTGTCTGAGCTGGGATTGCTCACAGAAATCCACCCCAACCTGATCTGGGACCCAGTAAGCCGGCAAAACCTCGAAATGCTGGATTTCGTCAAACTAAAACCGCTGCATGGTATCAAGCTTGAGCTTGCCAAAGGCAACAACCTGAGAAAATTAGCCTATATACTGTGGTTCATCCACCAGCCAGTGGAAAAAACCCAGGGCATTCTGAGAAAACTGCGTTATCCATCCTCCCAGGTGAAGGATGTGCTGGCAGCGTGCCGCTTGTGGAAGGATTTGCCCTGGGTCGCCAACGCCAAGCTGAGCCTGATCGCCAATCGGCTGGCAGATGTGCCACCGATCGCAATTTACGCCAGCTTCCTGGCGGCACGTGATGACAACATCTGCAACAACTTCCAGGCCTACCTGAACAGGCTGAACGCGATCACCCCGCAGGTGACCGGCGAAGACCTGCGCAGGCGAGGTCTGCCACCCGGCCCGGTCTATAAACGCATCCTGGGGGCAATCCGAGATGGATGGCTGGATGGTAAAATTGAAAACAATGATCAAGAACAAGCTTACCTGGATGAGCTGATCAATAATGAACCCAGTTTACATCCGTCAAGCTGAAAAAGCTGACCTGACGGCTCTTGAATGGAACGGGGAATATACACACTTCCGGCGCTTATATGCGGAAACATATATGATGGTCGAGCAGGGGGTAGCATTAATCTGGGTCGCGGAAATCAATGGGTCTGGCTTGATCGGCCAGTGCTTCGTATCACTTAGAAGGAACCGCCCTGAGCTGGCAGATGGGACCGTACGGGCGTACATCTATGGATTCCGGGTTAAACCTAAATATAGGAACCGAGGTATTGGCACTCACATCATGCATACGATCGAGGAGGACCTGCGCAAGCGTAAATTCCAACAAGTGACCCTGAATGTGGGGCAGGATAACCATGCCGGCAAGCGTTTTTATGAACGCCTGGGATACACTGTAGTCGGATCTGACGCGGGTTATTGGTCGTATATCGATGATAAAGGCAGGCGGGTCGATATGCACGAGCCCGCCTGGCGGATGATCAAAACCCTGGAATGAACCCAATGCAAAAGAAAATCCTGAACACGCTTTCCTACCAGGCTGGTCAATGGGAGGAAAAGCGGACGAATATTATCAGCGAGCAGTCCATCGGCCTGACGGTTAATAATGAGCCATGGCTGACGTTTATGTGCACTCCGACCGACCTGGAAGCACTAGCAGTAGGGTTTCTATTTAATGAAGAGATCATAGAGACAATGGATGAAGTTGCCAGTGTGAGGGTGTGCCCAGAAGAGACCAATATCGACGTGTGGCTGAACCACTCGGTAAAGAAACCTGAAAATTGGACACGTACCACGGGCTGTTCGGGAGGTGAAACGAGCGTGGGGAATGATTCCCCCCGCACTGGAAAAACAGTACCCATAAATGGCACCAGGCTGGCGGCTGAAAGAGTGGGAGCATTGGTCGAGCTGCTAGGTGAGGTACAGGAACTATACAAGGAGTCGGGCGGGGTGCACACATCGGCGCTGAGCGATGGGGAGAGGATACTCATCGCAGCGGAGGATATCGGCAGGCATAACACGCTGGATAAAATCGCCGGAAGGTATATCATGGAGCGGATCAATCCAGCGACAAAGATCATCCTGACTACGGGGAGGATCAGCTCCGAGATGATCCAAAAAGCCGGGCGAATTGGGGCGGCGGTGGTGATCTCGCGCACATCCCCGAGCAGCCTTTCTGTGCAAATGGCAGACGACCTGGGTATCACGCTGATCGGGTATGCCAGGCGGGATCGGTTTTCAATCTACGCCCACCCTGAGGGGATTTTATCTGCTCCGTTCAGCGAAAAAATGAAGAGTGAGGCAGCATGACCAATAAAATCATCAAATACCGGCCAATTGAAGCGCAGATACGGGAGCTATCAGGGAAACACCAGGATAACCCTGAGACAATCCTGGAGATGCTGACCGAGCTCCAGCATCAGAGGGGCAACCTGGAAGGAGAGGCGATAACAGATATTGGCCGCTCCACCAAGATTCCGCCTGCAACCGCTTTTGGGGTGGCTTCATTTTATTCCATGCTCAACTTGAATGAAAAAGTTGAAAAAACTATCCGGGTATGTGAAGGGCCGGTATGCTGGCTATGCGGGGCAGGTGAGGTCAGGCAGGAGGTTGAGCAGGCATTCGCGGGAAGTCCTGTCTGGAAGGTCACCCGCACGAGCTGTTTGGGATTGTGCGACCGGGCACCGGCGATGCTGGTCAATGGACAGCAAGCTGGTCCTGTAGGCTCTGGGAAAGCAGGAGATATTGCTAGGGGCTGGAAAGGGCAACCAACGGACTATAGCCGAGCGCGTAAGGGTGAGCTGCGGGTGATGATGGCGAACGCAGGAAAGATCAACCCGGATTCGATTACTTCAGCCCTGGAACATGGGGCTTACCAGGCATTGAAGGCGGTGTTGAAGCAAAACCCCGAAGCCGTATTGAGCGAGGTGGAAGCATCAGGATTATCCGGACGGGGCGGAGCAGGCTTCCCGGTGGGGCGGAAATGGCGCTTTGTGGCCCAGGCAAAGCAGAGCCCGAAGTATATATTGTGCAACGCGGACGAATCGGAGCCGCTGATATTCAAGGACCGGGTGCTGATTGACACCAACCCCCACCAGATCCTGGAGGGGATGGCGGTAGCTGGGTACGCCTGCGGTGCTCGAGAAGCTTTCATATACATACGCGGTGAGTACGTTAGCCAGGCAGATCGGCTGCGACATGCCATTGCGGAAGCCGAGCAAGCTGGCTGGCTGGGAGAAGACATCCAAGGGACGGATTATTCATTCCATATCCACATGCACCTGGGCGCCGGGGCATATATCTGCGGTGAGGAGACCGCCCTGATCGAGTCATTGGAGGGCAAGCGGGGTGAGCCGCGCACGCGCCCACCGTACCCACCCACCTATGGGTATCACGGGCTGCCGACCCTGGTGAATAACGTTGAGTCGTATGCAGCGGTCCCGGCGATTATCCTAAACGGGGCGAGCTGGTACCGGTCGCTCTCCGGGGCAGCCATACCAGGTACGAAGATTTATATGCTGCTAGGGCATGTCAAACGGCCGGGGTTGTTCGAAGCGCCCTTCGGATTGACGCTACGGCAGATTATCGAGGAGGTCGGGGGTGGGATGCTGGATGGCTCAAAGTTCAACTTTGCACTGACCGGTGGGGCGGCCGGCACGATTGTGGGCGAGACGCTGATGGATATCCCGATCGATTATGCATCCGGTGCAAAGGGGATTTCACTCGGAGCGGGCGCGTTTTTAGTATGCGACCAGCGCGTCTCGGTAGTGGCATTGCTCAGGGAGCTGCTCCATTTCTTCGCCAATGAATCATGCGGGAAATGCACCCCCTGCCGGGTTGGGACGTACCGGGCAAATGAGATTTTGACGAAGATGGCTGCGGGTGAGGGTAAGCCGGGTGATGTAAATGAATTGAATGCGCTGGCGGAGGTGATGTTCGACTCATCCTTCTGCGGGCTGGGGCAATCCGTTCCAACCCCGATCCGTTCAGCGCTGAATCAATTTACCCAGGTCTTTAGAGATGCCGAAAAGCCGGCTTAATGGTTGCATAGTTGCAGGAGGATGAAGCTTATGACAGTACGGCTCACCATTGATGGGAAACTGATCGAGGCTCAAGAAGGGGCAGGGCTGCTGCAGACGGCGAGGCAGAATGGTCTGACCATCCCGACGCTGTGCTATCACCGTGATTTGACCCCAACGGGGAACTGCCGCATATGTGTCGTGGATATTCAGGGGCAGCGGTTCCTCCAGGCAGCCTGCGTGACCAACGTGTGGGAGGGTATGGTCGTACAGACGCACAGCGAGCGTGTGGTGCGAGCGCGGCGGCAGACGATGGAGATGATGCTGGCAAACCACCCGCAGGACTGTCTGGTGTGTGATTCAAGTGGTTCGTGCGAGCTTCAAGATCTAGCATATGACTACCAGGTGGAAGTGCCGGTGTGGGGAAGCAAAGGCAGGCGCTACCAAGTGGACAGCGATCCGAACCCATTTGTGCGGGTGGATTTCAACAAGTGCATCCTATGCCGGCGATGTGTGCTGGCATGCGCGGAGGTGCAGGGACGGTTCGTGTGGGGTGTAGCGTACCGGGGATTTGAAGAGAAGATCGTGGCAGGCGCAGATACGACCATGCTCGAGGCGCGCTGCGAGAGCTGCGGGCAGTGTGCGGCTTACTGCCCGACCGGGGCATTAAGCGATAAATTATCTTACGGGATGGGAAGAACGCACCAGATCAGTAAAGTGACCACCACCTGTTCCTATTGTGGAGTGGGGTGCCAGTTCGACTTGAATGTAAAAAATGGCCAGGTGATTGGGGTGAGCTCGAACCCGAATGCCCCGGTGAATGGTATGGCATTGTGCGTGAAGGGGCGTTATGGGTTCGATTACATCCACCACCCAGACCGGCTGACAAAACCGCGGGTGCGAAAATATCTGCTGGAGGGGGGCGAAAGGGAGAATAGGCAGCGTGGAGATTGGGTGGAAGTCGAATGGGAGACGGCGCTCAGAATCGCGG
>JBGPBQ010000183.1:0-8385 GCA_041481345.1 Anaerolineae bacterium | reverse complement strand
CAGACGTCAACAAACGAAACTTTTTATTTGCATAATGGGTTGATCGCATGGGGCCCTCCTATTTATTTAGATGGTGATTTGATGATTGTGATAGACGAACAAGTCTGTTCGATAAACTGTGCAGCAGTGTTATTTCCTCTGATTTCTGCCGCTGCACAATATTAAATTTATATTAACATAAAATAAGGTCAGAGTCAATTTTTATTAATAATTCCACTTGCCTGTTCCACATCCAAACTGATACCCGCAAAGTAAGGAGCGGCATAAGCACCGGCGTGCCATATTATCTTCAAGGGGAGATACTTCGATACATTTAATGAATCCCGTTATAATCTAGATGCGTAAGTTCGATCATCTTGTAGAACATGATGATCTAAGGTATGCAAAGTTCGTTTCTTGAATCAAAGGGGATAAACCCATAGCAGCATCATGGTCATATCGACAAGGAGGATCCAAAATGACTGAACAGATGACCGAAACAAGTAATATTCCTGTGGCAGAACCCGATACCTATCATGACCAAAAGGCGCTGATGCGCCTGGCAGAGATCGCTGACCGAACAGCATGGTTATTTCTCTTTCTATTTGTGGTTGTCGGCATAATCATTGGCTATTTTGTGTACTATACGATTACGAACCATATCTCAATCGAGCAATTTGCCTTTACTCTACCAACCTTTTTGGCCCCTTTTTTCTTGGGCGGGTTTATCTGGATTGCGTTAAAACTGATTGCTGAAGCGGTTTACCTGCTGATGGACATTGAGGACAATACAAGGCGATCGCAACCTCCTGCACAAGAATAAGAACCATTAGCTGAGGGAAGGTAAAACACCATACAGTATTTACTCGCCTATCTTTCACACTATTAGTTGACCAGGCGAGCCATTTCAGGCTTGTTGCCTGACCGGGGCGGTTATCTGATCCAAATACAACCGTCATGGATGGTAAGGGTCTGATAGAAAAAATTGCGCTGATATGGAAAACGATCAGGCTGGTGAGTATTTTATATATCTGAAGCGATCTGTCTCTGTATATTGCTCATGGCATGAGATAAGGAAGCATTTCTTTGCCGCAAAGATATCAAATCCAGGGGCTCGGCCTCGAACACGCTTGGTTTGTGTTTGGTGGCAAGGTCATACCGACGACCAAGCCTGGCGATCAGAGGAATTGTGACGATGACTGAACCAACCGCATTGTCCAAAGACTGCGATACAACGAACCAGGAGCTGGTGGAGCGTGAGGCAGAATTGGCGCTCATCAACAGCGTCCAGCAGGCCCTGGCTTCACGCCTCGACGTCCAGGCGATTTATAACCTGGTAGGCGATAAAATCCGCGATATCTTCGATTCGCAGGTGGTGATGATCTCCACCTATGACCCACAGACGGAAACGATTGAGCACCGCTATGCCATCGAGCGTGGCGAGCATATCTTCGCCCCCGGGCGCTACCCGATCCGCGGGTTCCGCACGCAGATCGTACTAACGCGGCAGCCAGTGCTGGTGAACACCAACGTTCCCGAGCTGGCAGCCCAGCTTGGGCAACATACCATCCCTGGCACCATCACACCCAAGTCTTGGCTGGGCGTCCCCATGATTGTCAGCGAGCAGGTGACCGGGATCCTGAGCCTGCAAAATGTGGACCGCGAAAATGCGTTTGACGAATCAGATGTCAGGCTGCTGCAAACCCTGGCAGCTTCAATGAGTGTGGCGCTCGAAAATGCACGCCTATTCGATGAAACCCAGCGCCTGCTCAGCGAGACCGAACAACGCGCCACCGAATTACACATCATCAACAGCGTGCAGGAAGAGCTGGCTCAAAAGCTGGACCTGGCTTCAATCTATGAGTTGGTGGGTGAGAAGCTCGAGGAGTACTTTCAGCTGGCCGACCTCGCCATCATGGTTTATGACCCTGTAACCGATCTCTTGTCTGCGCCATTCCAGGTTGAAAATGGTAAACGAAGCACGCCGCATCCATATAATCTGGGTGGGAAGGGTTTTATGGGTTTCCTGCTCCAGAACCCCCAACCGCTGCTGATCGATGAGAACATGGAAGAGGCGGCGATCCAATATCAAAATGTATATTCGTCTGGCAGGGGGCTTCCCAAGACGGCACTATACGTGCCGATCATGATGGGGGATGCCATGCACGGGGCGATCGTTTTGAAGGATATGGAAAGGGAGCATGCTTTTACCGCAACGGATATACGCTTGCTGAAAACGCTGGCGAATGCGATGAGCGTTGCGATAGAAAATGCCCGGCTTTGGGAGCAAGAGGCTTTATACCGTAAAGCCCTGGAGCGCGAGTTTGAGATAGGCAGGGAGATGCAGGCAGGCTTCCTGCCCGAAAAGCTGCCTCAACCCCAGGGTTGGGAGATTGCCGCTTCCCTGAAATCGGCGCGCGAAGTTACAGGTGATTTTTATGATGTATTCGAGCTAACTGACGGGAAGATCGGTCTTGTGATTGCGGATGTGTGCGATAAAGGTCTAGGCGCAGCCTTATTCATGACTCTGTTCCGCAGCTTGATCCGCGCCGTATCGAACATCGATTTCTTTACCAACGCTGAATACGCAGGCACGATCGACACTGCCAGGCGAATTGAAAATGCGATGTCCTTGACGAATAATTACATCGCCGAAACCCACGGCGATACCAACATGTTCTGCACGATCTTTTTTGGGATGCTCGACAGGACCTCGGGTTTGCTGACCTATATCAATGGGGGTCACTTGCCGCCCATCGTGATCAACCAACGGGGAGTAAAAGAAAAGCTCACCCTTACCGGACCAGCCGTCGGTCTGGCAGCTGGGACGAAATATGGGATTGGCGAAGTGAGGCTTGAGCCTGGTGATGTGCTGTTTGCCCATACGGATGGATTAACCGATACGGTCAACCCTGATGGGGAATATTTCGACATCGAGGAATTGATCCCGCTGTTCGCTGGAGATAAAAGCTTATCTGCGCTGTTGGACCAGGTGCAAAGCCGGTTGAAGGAGTATTCATCCGGCACAACCCAAATCGACGATATCACCTTGCTGGCTGTAAGACGGAAAGAGCAGTGAGCGCTGCTCGGATGCAGTATGGCAGTAGTCCCTTAGTCTCAATTTCGATAGCTGAGCGACTGGGTCGTGTTGATAAAGAGATAATCCACTGAAGTGCAAATCTAAACCGACTATTTAGTGTTGGTAGGATTGTTTCAAACCTGCCGTGTTTATTTTCTCACACAGAGGCAAGCAGTCAGTTGATATAAGATAGAGTCAGGCTGCCAGTACGGAGCCTGTCTTTTTTTCTCCGCACCGCCAAGACCTGGTCAGGCAGGATTCCATTAGATCAGGCATCGAATACCTAAGTTCAACCACGAGCAAGGAGCCAGACTACCCATTGGAACCCTACCAATAAATCCCAATTATTTCAAATGCTATTTGGGAAAAAAAACTCTAAAATAACATTAATCTTCCTTTCATCTATTTTGGATGAATCGAGATTTTGTCGATAACCGTTTCGAAGAGTATTTATTATTATCGATGGTTACAGAAGGGAAAAAGTGTATGGACACCTACAAGACCAACTTTCACCGGCCGCATACGACTACTCCCGGCTATCTGACCTACTACGGTAGAGAGGGGACGAGGCAACCGAGTCCTACTACTCAACATTCTTCTCCCAGATATCTTAGAAATCCTTCTCAACTCACTCCACCTGGCAATGGACTGGATGGACCCGATACTCTGCGGGTGTGCATTGATTATCACGGATGTTTTGCTTTGGAAAAGGACATACCGGCAGCCCTGCGCTCGATCAATAAATCGAGGTTGTCGTCGATTGTGCGCCAGGCTTTAAACCGCAATAATTTCCAGATCCAGGGCTGGCGGGCACGTAACCTGAACGGCAAGGCAGGCAACCCCGTCAGCCTAGGCTTGTATCGCTTCGAAGGCGTAGGGGTGGACCGAGGCGAATGGCTTGATTGGTCTATCATCCTAAAGGTGATTCAATCACCATCAAACCTGGGTTTCATGAATTACGCTGAGGGGGATGATCCGACCCATTGGAACTATTGGAAGCGTGAGCTGCTGATTTACCAATCAGGCTGGCTCGAGGGACTGCCGGAAGGGATCTGTGCGCCACACTGCTACGATGCCGCAGAGATGCCCGGCAGTATCGCCAGTATGTGGCTGGAAGATATCCAAGACACGTACTCGGGCAGCTGGCCATTGCACCGTTTTGCTCTCGCCGCGCGCCACCTGGGCCGTTTGAATGGTATCTACATCTCAAGGCGTGAGTTGCCGACCTTCCCCTGGCTCAGCCGGCAGCGTACGCGCCAATGGCTGGATTCAATCGATTGGCAGGATTTCCCCTGGGATCACCCGCAGGTGTGGCAGCAGTACCCCAACCCTGAGCTAGACAGCCTCAGGAGCATGCTCCAGGATCATGAACGGTTCCTGGGCAAGCTGGACCAGCTCCCTAAAACAGTGTGCCATGGCGACACGAACCCGGCGAATTTTATCTCGCACCATTCGCCGCGAAAACTGGAACAAACTGTGGCGATGGATTGGTCAATGGCAGGCATTGAGCCTTTGGGAGATGACCTCGGACAGCTGGTTTATAGCACCTATATGAACCTGAAGAGTTACAGGCTGAATGACATATCGGAGACACTCTTCACCAGCTATATCAATGGATTACAGGACAGCGGCTGCCGCATTGACACCCAGCTGGTCCGATTTGGGTACACTGCCTCGGCGGCATTCCGGGTGGGGCTGGCCAAGCTGGTGCGCATGGGTGAGCAGCTGAACCGAGACAATGACTGTATGCCGCAGAGTTACTACCCTTCGATCACTCCACAGCCGTTCGAATCGGTCATGGCAGGCGAAGCCTACCGGTTGTTGGACCGAATTTGATCGGACACCAGGTTTTGGCTTCCCTGTGATGATGGAAGCGAGGCGGTTTAAGAGCTAACGAAAATATTTTATAAACCTTCTGGATTTGGTGCATCATGAGCGCACGTACGGGGGGACGCACTCATTTTTATGGGACAGGTTGAGCGATGGCAACCTGTCTCTATTCTGATTATTTAGCCTGGGAAACTTGCCCGAGCTCATCAACCCTGATAGAATTCTCAGCATGAAGCTACGCTCGATCACCTGTTTCATTGATCCATCGTTTCCATTAAATGAGCAGAAATTGAAGCTAGCCGGTGAATTCATACGAATCGCCAGGCCGGCGTATGTTGAAGCCGGTTATGAAGTGCAGACCTCCCGCCTGGCGACCATCCCGTTCCCCCAGCTACTGTCTGGTCGTAAACCCAGTATGCTGTCACAAGTTGCACGGGAGCTCGAAGGCGCAGCAGACGACGAAGATTATGCCTACGTATCACTTGGCCCAGCCCTCCCGGACTACCTGGAAAGCTATGCTTCCATCCCTGAAGCTCTGGCTGCCACGCAGAATGCCTTTTTCGCGGGTTCGCTGACTCATGAGGATGGAAGGGTAGCGCTCGCAGCAGTGCGCCAATGCGCCCAGGTCATCCAGCGTGCCGGCAGCATATCTGCAGATGGCTTCGGCAACATGCGCTTTGCTGCGCTGGCGAATGTGCCGGCAGGTTCACCCTTCTTCCCTGCTGCCTATCACAAGGGAGGGCTGCCAACCTTTGCATTAGCCACTGAAGCGGCAGACCTGGCAGTGACTGCGTTCAGCCAATCAGGCAGCCTGGAGGAAGCGCGAATGAGACTGGTGCAGTCGATGGAGGCACATGGACGCGCTTTAACCGCTATCGCCAGGCAGGTGGAAAGGCGTTCCAAGGTTATTTTTGGCGGGATCGATTTTTCGCTGGCTCCATTCCCGTCACATGAGCTGTCGCTGGGCAGTGCTCTGGAGCGGATGGGAGTTCCCAGGTTGGGTGAACACGGCTCACTGGCGGCAGCAGCCATCCTGGCAGACACGATGGACCAAGCAGATTTCTTACGCGCTGGATTCAGCGGTTTGTTGCTCCCGGTGCTCGAAGATACTACCCTTGCCAGGCGGGTTGAAGAGGGCAGCTTGGGGGTGAAGGACTTGCTGTTATATTCATGTGTCTGCGGAACCGGGTTAGATTGCATCCCACTACCAGGGGATACCAGCGTCGAAAGTATATCTGCCGTCCTGCTTGACCTGGCGTGCTTATCCTCGCGGTTGGAAAAACCTCTCACTGCGCGCCTATTGCCCATCCCTGGGAAAAGTGCGGGTGACCTAACCGAATTTAAATTTGCATACTTTGGCAACAGCCGCGTGCTGCCTATTACTGCATCGCCGCTGGAGGGATTCCTGTCTGGGGACGAGTCATTCAGCCTGAGGAGGAGAGCACCCCGATGAATTCAAAATCATCGACTACTTTATGGCTGCGTTGGGTGGCTGCCAATGGTTTGGGAGAGATGTTCGGTTTAGGTCTGACATTTGCGGTGGGGGTGGTAGTAATATCCAGTCTGGGTGACCAGCAAAGCGTGCCGGTCATCCTGATCACTTTCCTGGTAGCGGTTGTCAGTGGAACGATTGAAGCCACCCTGGTCGGTCTGGCCCAGTGGTGGGCAATGCGCCCCTGGTTCCCGACGATCGGGCGGATGAAATGGTGGCTGGCAACCCTGGCGGGCGCAATGGTAGCTTACGTGTTAGGTTACTTACCCTCCACCTTGATGAGCCTGGGTGAGCAAACCTCGCCAACCCAGACGGCTGCGGCAGAGCCTGAACAATGGCTGGTGCTGCTGCTGGCTGCCGCCCTGGGAGTGGTCGGAGGGGCGGTGCTTTCCTTTGCTCAGTGGCTGGAATTACGACGGAAAGTCGGCGGTGCGTCAATTTGGATCCCTGCCAATATGCTCGCCTGGATGGCAGGTATGCCACTCATCTTCTGGGGCATCGATGCAACCCAGAAGTTAGGAGAGCTATCCTCGATTATCCTGTTCATGGGCAGCATTTTACTATTGACAGGGATGGTAGTGGGTGCCATCCATGGGATATTCCTTACCCGGTTGGTGGAAGCAGAGCAATGATCAACCCTAAACATGGATACCACCAGGACAGTTTTAATCAGGCATTCAGCACGCACTACAAAATATATGTGTCAACCCGGCTCATCGATTATGCTCTGGGTTTATATTTGATGGAGAGGATGTAAACCATCTACCCGGGATCTGCTGAGACGGGTAAATATAAATGCCGCACAAAAAATGTGCGGCATTTTCTTCTTCAAGAGGGAAGATTTAACCCTGACCTTCGACTTTCCAGTAGATTCCCTTTTCACGCTTGAGCAGACCATTATCCACCATGTACCGGCGCAAGGCAGCATAATCGTCATGATAATGCCTGAGGATCTGGTTGACCTGCGTTTCCGGATACTGCACCCCGGGCTCGAAATCCCTGGCCAGATGTTTCAGGATGACCATGAGTTTCTTCTGTTGGGTGGGGATCGATTTCAAGGTGCCATCACGGGAGATATAAGCCCGAAGCGTCTTTACCTCATATTCGTTGCCCTCGAATTCTGGCGCGGGTGGATGAGATTGGGCCAACACCATGCGGGTGAGTTTTTCAAGCGCCTGGCTATCCAGGCGGTAGGCGCTTCCTTCCTTATGCGCCAGCCCGGTCGCCACGAGCACCTCCAGATGGTGCGCCACCTGGGTAGGTTCCATCCCTAGGCGCTGTGCAGCTTCGTCTGCGGTGAGAGCCTCGACCCCTAGCAGTCCGGCTATTTTCAAGCGTTCAGCATCGGCGAGTGATTTCATGAAATTCGATAATTCATCCTCTGTTTTTGTTGTTGCATTCATTTCTGCCTTCCTTCATTATTATTTTCGGCCTCAATTTTCCAATATTCTCCTTTGGCACGGTCCATCAGCTTGTATACAATCATCTCGCGCCGCAGGGTGGCAGTATCATCGTGGAAGCGGGCAAGGATTTCATTGACCTGCTGCTCTGTATAATGCACCCCAGGCTGAAAGGCTTTGAGGATGTGCTTGAGCACCACTTCGCGTTTCTTCCGCTGGGCTGGGATGACTTTCAACCTGCCGTCCGGCAGCATGATGTTCCGCAAGACCATCCGGTCATAGGCTTCCAGGTCCACTTCAGCCGCCATTCTCGGTAGCCTATCCTGTGCAACCAGGCTGCTGGCGATCTGCTCCAGAGCGCCTGATTCGAGCTGGTACAGGTTGTAATAGCTTTCCGCGCGTGCGCTGACCAGCCCGGCTGCTGAAAGTAGTTTCAGATGATGGGAGACAGTAGGTGGGCGCAAGTCAAGCATCGCCGCCAGCTGTTCAACCGAGTATGGCTTCTGGGAGAGCAATCCGATGATCTTCAACCGGTTAGCATCTGCCAAAGCCTTGAAGAAGGTTAACAACTGTTCATCGTTGTGTAGTGAAGGTACGCTCATCAT
>JBGPBQ010000182.1:0-8388 GCA_041481345.1 Anaerolineae bacterium | reverse complement strand
TATGCTTTTATTGTACAACTCTACTTCTATTGGCAAATTGGAAATGGTAATAATAATTCCATCGCCTACTATTCCACGCTAACTAATAGTATGGCTTCTATAACACATTCCCTTGTTGAGGTCGTTTATACTTTTGACCTGTTCTAAGAAGAAAGTAGACTTTGTTCTATATATGGATGGGATATTTGTCCCATATGGTACGGGACATATGCCCATCGACTTTCGTCAAATGATGGAATACAATCGCTTAAAACGACTAAACATAGAATTATTAATAATAGCCCCCTACATTTGGAAAAGGGCTAGGTATTCTTGCAACCTGCGGGTAGGGGACCCGCCCTCCCCGCCAGAAGTTCAGCATCCAGCTATCTGCTTTGAGCCTTTAGTTTACGAATAGAAAACTGTCCGCCGCGGGCACCCGTGGAGGGTGTGTATTACGAATCCCGCCCTCCCGCGTAAAACAGCTGTCAGCTTTCAGCTATCTGCTTTGAGCCATAAAATACCATCAGGTCAGTCGAGGGCACCCACAGGGGAGTTGAATCCCACAAGGGGACTTTAGTTCGAATCCCGCCCTTTTAAATTCAGCCATCAGCAGTCAGCGATCTGCTTTGAGCTAAAAGGGGATTACTTGGTATGATTGTTATGGAGGGTTGCTATGAGAGACTTCCATAAATTGAAGGTGTGGGAGAAGGCGCATAAGCTGACGTTGAAGGTTTATCTTGCCACAAAGGATTTTCCCAAGGAAGAAGTATATGGATTGACCAGCCAAATGCGGCGTTCTTCGGCTTCGATACCGACCAATATCGCTGAGGGATGCGGACGAGATAGTAAGGCTAAGACGATCCAATTCTTCAATATGGCGACGGGCTCCGCAAGTGAATTGGAGTACCAGCTTATCCTGGCTCACGATCTACAGTATATGGATGAAAAGATATTTTTAGAATTATCCGGTGAACTAACAGAAGTACGCCAGATGCTTTATGCATTTGTTCAAAGGCTTAAAACGGATATTTCATAAATTCAGCAGTGAAATATTGAAGACATCCAGCAAAAAAAGCTGGACTGGCTTGCGGGCTGACCGCAGTCAGCAATCAGCTATCCGCCTTAGTTCATTTCCTGAACCGCTGCGAACTCCCACAGGGGTCGTCGATCACACAAGGGGATTAAAGTTTAATATCACGCCACTATAGGCACACACTATCTAACCTGTCCACGTAGGACATCATTATGGCCAAATTTGGTCGGTACTGTTTTTCAGGCAGCCTTATATCGGTGGAGTATTATCTTTGGTACAATGTGTTAAGTTAAGAAGGGGTTGATGATTAATTACAAATTGCCTATTCAACAAATTGGAGGATCTTATGGCTGAGTTAAAAACCAAACCCACCGAGGCATCGGTGGCTGATTATCTCAATGCAATCGAGAATGACCAAGTTCGTCAGGATTGCTGGGTTATTCTAGAGATTATGCAAGATGCTACAAAAGCCAAAGCCCAGATGTGGGGCAGCAGTATTATCGGCTTCGGCACGTACCATTATGTCTATGCCAGTGGCCGTGAAGGCGATTGGATGTTGATCGGTTTCTCTCCACGTAAACAGAACATTACACTATATCTGATGGGTGCCTTTGAGGGGTACGAAAAATTATTAGCTTCACTGGGTAAATACACGCGTGGAAAGGGGTGCCTTTATATCAAGCGACTTTCTGACGTTGAATTGCCTACTTTGAAGAAGCTGATTCAAGAATCAGTAACACATATGATCAATACTCACGGAAAGTAAGCAAACCTATCGAAGACATCGGGGTTCAATTTGTAGTGCCATGAGCCCGGTCCCTTCGATATTAATTGGCGATAATAGGATATCTCAGGTAGACGAAAGTGTTGCAACATTGGACATGCTCGAGTTCAGCCAGGGAGAAACAAGTAAATTAAAAATATGCTTGCAGGATAAGCACAATTTTCTATCAGACCCCAATATCATATTCAAGGATATCGGGTGACGAATGCAGTCGCTCGAACCTCTTGGGGTCTTTTTGTTTTGATCGACGAGATTTATTAATGGAGACACAATAGCCAGGTTAGCTAAACTTTTCAGCTAACCTGGCCATTTGTAAATCCTATCAGGGCATAATCATCGAGCCTGAATCATTCCCTACCATCAGATTCCGCATCATGCCCATACTTTCATGCTCGAGAATGTGGCAGTGATACATGAACATCCCGCCATATGTCAGGAACTTAACTAAAATCCTAACACGCTCACCGGGCATCACCAACACAGTGCCTTTCCAGCCATCATCGACGAAACCTAAGCGCATCGTTTGATAGTCAGCAGAGCCTGACATACTCGATTGGCGATCGATGACATTAAACTGAACATTATGGATATGCATGGGATATGCGATCATGGACTGGTTGATAAAATCCCAGACTTCGAGCTGTTCGAAGGGCAGATATTCATCCGGTGCAACCGAATCAAGCTCAAAAACCCGTCCATTCAATGTCCATAACATGTGCTGCATGCGAAGGAATATACATGCGCCGGTGAGCCATATAATCTTGCGGAGATAGTTTTTATGATTACTTGAAGGCTGTCAATAATTAACTATCATGTGATTAATTTCTCATTAATATTTTCTCATTTTTCTTATACCAAAACATTTGAAGTAATTGGCAATAATTGGCGCTCTTATGATTTTTAAAAATACTTATTAGTGGAGGAATACTTATGTGTAATTATTATTTTACTATATGTGAATTAAAAATTACACGATTAAATAGCCATGCTCAATCTATTCGAACTATGAACAGGAAATGATCGGGTTAGTCGTTAATCTTGACCCAAAATATAGCTATAAAGCAGGAACTTTTTCGTTTTAGCGTATATAATCGGGCAATATCAACTGACATATGGCAGGAGGAAAACATGATATATTCACCATCTCAAACACGTTACGACAGCATGCGCTATAACCGCTGTGGAAGGAGCGGTCTTAAACTGCCGGCCATCTCGCTCGGGTTGTGGCATAACTTTGGAGGTGTGGACGTCTTGGAAAACTGCCGGGCGATGCTCTGGCGGGCATTTGACCTGGGTATCACCCACTTCGACCTGGCGAACAATTATGGACCGCCGTATGGCTCGGCGGAAGAGACTTTCGGGCAGATTTTCCACAAGGACCTGGCTCCGTACCGCGATGAGCTGGTGATCTCTTCCAAGGCAGGCTGGGACATGTGGCCGGGACCCTATGGCGACTTCGGCTCGCGCAAGTACCTGATCGCCAGCCTGGACCAAAGCTTGAAACGCATGGGGCTGGAGTATGTGGACGTCTTCTATCACTATCGCCCAGACCCGGAGACCCCCCTGGAAGAGACCATGGGAGCATTGGACAGCATCGTGCGCAGCGGCAAGGCGCTGTATGCCGGTATCTCCATGTATCCCCCTGCGCTCACGCGGCAGGCAGTCAAGATCTTGCACAGTCTGGCGACCCCCTGCCTGATCCACCAGCCCAATTACAGCCTGTTCGACCGGTGGGTCGAAGATGGGTTGCTGGATGTGCTGAGTGAGGAAGGGATTGGCTGCATCGTCTTCTCTCCGCTCGACCAGGGCGTGCTGACCAACCGGTATCTGAAGGGCATCCCGACCGATTCACGGGCGGGCAAACCGGATACCTATCTGAGCCAGGATGATATCACCGCGGACAAGCTGGCAAAGGTCCGGCAACTGAATGAGCTGGCACAGAAACGCGGCCAGAGCATGGCGCAGATGGCGCTCGCCTGGGTGCTGCGCCAGCCGGCTGTCACCTCAGCATTAATCGGGGCCAGCCGCGTATCACAGGTGGAAGACAGCGTGTCGACTTTGAACAATCTTGAATTTAGCCAGGAAGAGCTGAACCGGATCGAACGCATCCTGGCAGGATGAAAGCAGGTTATAAGATAATAACCATAGAGACTCCCCAACGGGGCGTCTCTATATTTTTTATAGAAGTATGTCAAATATTATTGTAAGTGTGAGTTATTGTGCAGGCTCCATAATGGAGGTCATGCTATACTTTACCCCATGAAAAGACTACGCTGGTATGACATTATATTTATCAACTTGTTCTGGCTGGGGTTGAATTTTCGCAATACTGCAGTCGGCTCATTTTTTATGCCCTACCTGGTGGCATTGTATGCCCCTGCCGATTGGAAAAACACCGCCCTGAGTGCCTTAAGCACTGCAGGACTTGTCATTGCCATGCTCGTCCAACCTATAGCCGGGTTATTCAGCGACCGCTCCACCTCCCGCTTCGGTCGCCGCCGGCCATTTATCCTGGTAGGTACCCTGCTTGACCTGGCATTTCTGGTGGCGATTGGTTTATCTTGGAGTTACTGGTCACTGCTGGTCGCTATTCTGTTGATCCAATTCTCAGCCAATATTTCACACGGCCCATTACAGGCGTTGATCCCCGACTTGGTGCCGGAGGACCAGCGTGGGCGAGCCTCATCCATTAAAGCCTTGTTTGAGTTAGTGCCAATCGCCCTGGTCGGGATACTTATCGCCAAGATGATTGGCACAGGGCACCTGAGCTGGGCGATTGCCACCACCGGGGCATTCATATTGGTCACAGCACTCATCACTATGTTCACGGTCAAGGAGGAACCGCTTAAGATAAAGCCTGAAGTATCATTCTGGCCACCGATGCTGCGTGTGTTTCTCATGCTGGGGGGCATCCTGTTAGGTTTGGCAGCAGGTCTGCTCGGTGGAGTATTGGTCGGTGGAATTGCTGGCCTGGTGACCTGGATATTTGCCGGCAAAGCAACTGCCATAACCGTAGCGGTGAGTGTTGGGGGAGTGCTTGCCATGGCCATGGCAGTGGTGATCGGTGTGTGGGCAGGCTCAAGAACTGCCATCGGCAAAGATGCAGGTAAACATTCATCATTTATTTGGTGGATCGTTAACCGGCTGTTTTTCCTAGCTGCCATCACTTCCCTGCAACGTTTCGCCCAGTACTTCTTCATGTACTCCTTCAATATTGATATTGGGAACGCTTCAATCCTATTTGGAAAACTGATTACCGTGGTTGGCGGCTTTACCCTGGCGTCTGCCTTTTTCGGCGGCTGGCTGGCTGACCGCTTCAGTCATAAACTATTGGTGGGTTGGAGCGGGATCCTGGCAGCTGTGGGATGCAGCATGCTGCTGGGGACAATCTTGGTACCCAGCCAGCTAATAATATATATCGCCGGAACTATACTTGGCATAGCAACCGGCATGTTCATGACCACCAACTGGGCGATGGGCACCAAATTAGCCCCAGCCGCACAAGCGGGACTATTCCTGGGAATCTCCAACCTGGCCGGGGCTGGAGCGGGCATCATAGGAGGTAGCATCGGCGGACCGGTGGCTGATTACTTGAATCTAAGCACACCCGGATTGGGATATTTTGTAATTTTTGCCGGGTATGCAGTACTATTCGCGCTCAGCACGGTCAGCCTGAGATTTATTCGCGAGCCGAAGCAGTCACTTTTCACAGGGGTTACGGAACAACCCCTATGAACGTCATTTTATGGCTCATTCTTATCCTGATCCTGATCATCCTGTCGATAGGATTGGGCCTCTCGTTTTACTTTACACACCGGGCACAATTGGGCGAGGTCCACTCCCCCGACGAATATGGGTTGGAATTTGAAGGCATTGAGCTGAAAACAAGTGATAAGCTGACCCTGAAAGGGGTGTGGATCCCGGCTCCAGAGACAGACAAAGCCATCGTGATCCTGCATGGACATGGCGGCAGTTACGATTTCGATTTGTACCGCGCCCCAACCCTGCATGAGGCAGGGTTCAACGTGCTGTTGTTTGACTTCAGAGCCCACGGACGAAGCGAAGGGAAGCGCATGACTTTTGGCTATGAGGAGCGGCGGGATGTGCAGGCGGCAATCGAATTTCTGCACAACCGGGGCATGCTGCATATTGGCTTGCTTGGGTTTTCGTACGGTGGCATGGCAGCTATGGTCACCACACCGGTCTGTGCCGATGTGGAGGCCGTGATCAGTGATGGTGGACCAGCCCGGATACGCACGGGGATCGCGGCGCGTGCGGTGGAGCTGGGTCTCCCGTCGTGGCTGACCCGACCGCTTGCCTGGCTAATCATTGGAATGACTTCACTGCGCCTGGGAGTAAACCTGTTCAAGTACGAGCCGATCCGCTGGGTGGGTAAAATCACACCCCGGCCGATCCTGTTCATCCACGGTGACCATGACCAATATCTGCCGGATTTCGATGAGCTGTATGCGGCCGCCAGCACTCCCAAGGAGCTATGGAGACTGCCGGACGCAGGACACACCACTGCCAGCCAGCTTTACCCGGAAGAACACGCCCGCAGGGTGATTGAGTTCTTCAATCGCTATCTGTAAACTGATACACTGCAATCCCGCTTACCAATGAGCTTAATCTTAGATTTCCCTGACTTGGGTTGGGAGACCATCGCACAGAATTGGTATGCATGGTGGGCAGGCGAGCTTGAGCGCGCCATCATCGTGCTCGAATGCATCGAACCCGAAGATGAAGCCACCCCGCATTACGCCAGCACGTTTTTAGGCAACTATGGTCTGGAGGAGGAGGCGGATAAGCTGTTGGACCTGTTCGTCCCGCGCCTGCAAGCCACCCACTATCTGGGAGACTCCTACCCACGCTTTTGGCCCAACTTCGGCCCCGGGATCGTGGCAGCCTTCGCTGGGGCAGGACTGCATGCAGTAGATGACACCACCTGGTTCTCACCCGGCGAAGAGGGCGATATTTCAGGGTTGCACATCGCATTGCAGCCGGGAAACCCCTGGTGGCAGCGGGTGAAGGACGTCACGCAGTCGGCGGTTGAGCGGTGGGGCAAACAGCTCTCCATCGGATTCACCGACCTGGGAGGCAACCTGGATATCCTGGCGCACCTGCGGGGCACCCAGCAGCTATTATTCGACCTGCTCGACTGCCCGGATGAAGTTGACCGGTTGGTCGGTCATACCAGAGAGCTGTGGCAACAATGTTATGAAGAGTTGTTTTCGATGACGAGACTAGGGAGGGGAATTTCGTGCTGGGGACCATGCTGGAGCCCCACGCGGGGCTATATGTTGCAATCCGATTTCGCCTACATGATCTCCCCGCAGCTGTTCGAGCGATACGTCCTACCCGACCTCTCAGCCTGTTGTGAGAGCTTGGATTATGCGTTTTATCACCTGGATGGCAAGGGGCAGCTGCCGCACCTGGATATGCTGCTAACAATCGAGCGACTACGAGGCATTCAATGGGTGCCGGGCGATGGTCAGCCGCAGGCAGAGCATTGGCTACCATTACTCAAGAAAATCCGCGAGAAGGGCAAGCTGTGCCAGGTTTCGGTCAGTGCACAGGGCGCACTCAGCATCCTGCGTGAGCTAAGTGGAAAAGGGCTGGCGTTAGTGGTCGATGAGAGACTCAGCCCTGAGCAGGGGAAAGATCTGTTGGAAGAAATTAATCGATTGGAAAAAGTCCACTAAGGAAACAACGCCTACAAACGAAACTATTCCTTGATAATCAAACCAAGCTGGTGTTTTTTAGCCTCCACCCGGATTGTTGCTGGTGTGGCATTTAAGACAGGTGGCTGTGGATAGATTGATTGTATGGCAATCTCGGCAGGTTGCTCCCTGGTGGTCGATACAACCACTGTCACCGCAGCCGCCAGGATGTGAGAGATTGAAGGAGGCAGGACTCCAGGCAGTAGTGTTGTGGCATTGGTCACATGACATCCCTGAAAATAGGCCGGAATGGAATGCCGGGTCTGCGTGGCAGGAGGCGCAGGCTGAAGATAGGTTGGTAAAGTTATTATTGATATGGCATTTCGCACATCCCAGACTGGCATGGGCACCCGTAAGGGGAAACTTCGTTCTTGAATGGTCAAACGTAGCCGGGAGCCAGGCGGTGGTGGTGTGGCATGTGCCACAATCGCTACCAAACTGACCGTTATGGGCATCATCCTTGGCATGACAGGAGACACAGGCGGTGTCTAGTGGAGTAAAGACATTATTAAGGTGGCACTTCGAGCATGCCAAGCTGGCATGGGCACCGGTCAGCGGGAACTTTGATTTTGAGTGATCGAATGTAGCTGGAAGCCAGGCAGTAGTGGTGTGGCACGCATCGCAACCGGTGCCAAATTGACCTTTGTGAGCGTCATCCTTGGCGTGGCAGGAATAGCAGGCATCATCTAGGGATGTGAAAACATTATTCAGATGGCATTGGGTGCAGGCTATACTGGCATGAGCGCCGGTGAGTGGGAACTTCGATTTTGAATGGTCAAATGTAGCCGGGATCCAACCATTGGTGGTGTGACACGCACCGCAGTCATTACCAAGCTGACCCTGGTGAGCATCATTTTTTGCGTGGCAGG
>JBGPBQ010000181.1:0-8417 GCA_041481345.1 Anaerolineae bacterium | reverse complement strand
ACATCCGCGCCATCAGGCTGGGACAAGAATCCGTAACCCTTGCTCCCGTTGAACCATTTGACTGTGCCGACTATTCTATCAGACATTGATTTTACCTCCGTAAGGTATGAAAAAAGATATGCGGTGCGCCTTCAAATCCATCGGAGCAGTCAAAATAAAACAGCCCAAGGAACGAGCCTTGGACCGTCTTCATTACACGTGCAACGAGAACTTTCTGGCTTTCCTACAGGATGCTAGTGTACCAGTGAATCACCAATCCGTCAAGCAATGTAAATGAGAGAAATTAATTACAGAACGAGAAAAATAAGCTCTCTACAGAGCAAGTTATTTTAGTCACCGATATACTCAGATAAGTTTTATTAACTAAGGAAGAAAAGAAGGACTATTTATTCAAAGCTGACACGCGTTTTATATTATTGTCCGATGTTTTGTCCGAAGGTCAGGTCTCTGTGTTCTCAGCGATCCCTGGGGTGAATATTTTAATTGAGTTACCCAAGGTCGATTTGCTGGAGGAAGGTGCGATATTGTTCTGCCGTTGCCACACCACCCCCCTGAGCAAGGATGGCATCGCCCCCGCCCCGTCCACTGATCCGAGTCAGCTGCGCCAAAAGCAGCTGACGGGAATCCTTACCTGTGCCCTCCCCGCAGGTAACGATAAGGGATACTTTCTGCCCATCGTAAGAGGAAAGAAAGGCAACCACTCCAGATATTTTTTTAAGCTCATCCCCCAACAGGCGCAGCTCTGACACAGGACGACCTTCATAGCCAACCTTGACAATGCGAATGCCAGCCCGAGCCTCTGCCTCATCGACCAGCTGGCGAGCTTCATACTTGACGCTTGCTTGACGTAGCACTAACAGCTCTTTCTGGATGGTACTAAGCTGTTCCGATTGCCTGCTGACCACCTCAGGGATATCCTGCCAACTGATGGTCATTTTATTGGCCAACCCGGTGAGAGCATCGTACATGTCATGAAATACTTCCATCGCTTGTAAACCGGAGATGAAGTTGATGCGCATCTTATCATTCTGCCGCTCCGCCTTGAGCACCTTGACCAGCCCAATGCTTCCGGTGCGCAAGATGTGTGTGCCACCGCAGGGAGAATAATCATACGAATCGATCTCAACGATGCGGATGTTCTCGGTCACCTTGGGTGGGCGGCGCAGGGGGATGGATTTTAGCCCTTCAGGCGAAACAAAATAGGTCTTGACCAGCCGGTCTTCATAGATGATCTGGTTTGCCATTAACTCAGCCTGGTCCAGATCAGACTTATCGATTTTTGACGCCACGATATCCAGCGTTGATGGCGAATACCCATTAATGTTAGCTGAGACGGTTTCATAGCCGGTCTGGCGCAGGATGCACTGGGTGAGAAGATGCTGGGCAGTGTGGTGCTGCATATGGCGCAGGCGCCGTTCAGCGTCGATGGAGGCTTTGACACGACCCAAACTCACCTCCCCCTCCACGACGTGCACCAAACGGGAATGATCTTCATCTTTCAGCACGTCCACCACCCTGGCGGAACCGATCGTGCCGGTGTCGTGTTCCTGACCGCCACCGGTGGGGTAGAAGTATGTACGATCGAGAACTACTCCACTGCGCCCATCCGGCAAGATGAGACATTCCACGATAGTGGCTTCGAACTCTAGGATGGTAACATTCTGCTGGTAAAGAATCTGTGAGTCCATGTCGGCGATTATAACAACTTATTCAATCTTCATTGTTTAAATTTTAGTCTGAATAATGGATTATAGGGGCTATTTAATTGGCAACAACTTAGGTATCACAATCTAAAGATTAAGAATTACGCAGCTTCCAAAAAAAACTTAACCATTGCCAAAATCGCAAAATACGAGCACAATTCTATTATGGAAACAAATAACAGATCCACAGCAGTTATGGGATCGAAAAGGTGAAGAAATGACGAATAGACTAAACTATATAATATTTGGTCTTATTAACCAGCCGCAGATCTGGATCAGACACCAAGGGGAAAAAATAACGAATATATTAAACTATATAATGTTTGGCATCATCAACCAGCCACAAATAAGGATTACACAGACAGGAGAGGAAATGAATACTGAAATAACCCCAACCGAAAAAGAAGATAAGAAAGTTGATGTAAGGGTTCAAGGCGGCTCTTCCGGAGCGGTCTATGGACTGGGTGTCATCGGGGCGTGTATTTATTACATTAGCCGGGGCACCACCCCCCAAGAGAAGGCAATCGGTTTCTTGAAAGCCCTGGTCTGGCCGGTGTTTTTGGTCAAAGAGGTGTTGGAGTTCCTAGAAAAAAAAGAATGACCCGCTTTATTTTTTATAATAACGTCGAGTAAATCGTGAGGCTAAGTTCAGCTAGACATCAAAATACAGGCTCATCTCGTATGGGTGGGGACGGTTGCGCACCTGGTAATACTCTTCATTACGCTTGAAGTCCACCCACTGCTTGAGCATCAGCTCGCTGAACACATCGCCTGCCAGCAGGAAGTCATGATCGTGCTCGAGGGCGATCAGGGCTGCATTGAGCGAATCGGGCAGGCTCTTGATCTTGAGGCGCTCATCTTCACTCCAGGCGAAGATGTTGGCATCGATGGGGCCAAACCCGGCTTCCGTCGGGTCGATCTTGTTCAAGATGCCATCCAACCCCGCCAGCAGCTGGGCTGAGAGCGCCAGGTAGACGTTGCAAGTGGCATCAGGGGGACGGAATTCCATGCGGGCTGCTTCGGGCTGGGTGGCATACTTAGGGATGCGTACCGCCGCGCTGCGGTTGCCCAGCGAGAAGAAGGCATTCACCGGGGCTTCATACCCCGGCACCAGTCGGCTATACGAATTCGTGCTGGGGTTGGTCAGAGCCAGAAGAGCTGGACCATGCGTCAACAGACCGCCGATGTAATACAACGCAGTCTGGCTCAGGCAGCCATAACCGTGCGGGTCGTAGAACACATTCTCCCCACCCTTGAACAGGTGCTGGTGGAAGTGCATCCCCGAGCCGGCTTCGCCGAACAGAGGCTTGGGCATAAATGTCACCGTTTTGCCGTGGGCATGGGCGGTCATCTTGGTGACGTACTTGATGATCATAGTGGCATCACCGGCCTGTAACAGGCCCATCATGGGTGTTTCAATCTCCGACTGACCGGGCCCACCTACTTCGTGGTGGTGGTATTTAATTGGCACACCCATTTCCTGCAGGTGCAAGCTCATCTCGGTGCGCAAGTTAAAAAATTGATCCTTGGGTGGGATGGCATGGTAGCCTCCGTGGGCAGGGATATAATGCCCGTGCCCATTCTGCACACTGACCCAATCTGCTTCCTGGCAATCGACACGGTAGCTGGCGCGGTTGGCTCCGTACTCGTAAGACACACTGTCGAAGATGTAGAACTCAAACTCGGGACCCCAGCGGCTCACGTCAGCGATGCCAGTAGAGCGCATGTACTCTTCGGCGCGGATGGCGATGTTGCGTGGGTCATTGGTGAAGATGGCGTGCGTATCGGCCTCTAGCGTGGTACAGATGAAACTGAGCGTGGGGGCTTCCCAGAAGGGATCGCGCATTCCAGTGGATAACTCTGGAACCAGCACCATATCACCAGCTTTCACACTTTTTAAACCCACTGCCGAACCGTCGAAGCCAATCCCATTCTCGAGCAGCTGGGGTGAGAACTGGTTGGCAGGCACAGTGAGATGGTGCCAGCGTCCCCACAGGTCGGTAAATTTAAGGTCCACCATCTGGATGTTCTGTTCATCCAGGTAACTTCTTGCCTGTTCAAAAGTTTGGAACATCGAATGGTCTCCTCTTTGTTATTGCCCTGTACCCCGAAGCCATGTGCCTGATTCTTGTGTCACCCGCTGAAATCGATCGCCTCAGCCGGCTACTTTCTGACCACAGTCCGAGCAGAATTTGGTGCCTTGTTCCAATTTCGCACCACAATTGGCACACTTGAGCTCACTTTCGATCTTAGCCCCACACTCAGGGCAGAACTACACCTTGCCTGCCAGGGGTTTACCGCAGCTTGGGCATGTGGCACGCACCCCCTCACGCCATTCCTTCTCCTTCAACATCGCCAGGTCTTCCTCGGCCACCTTCGAGTGCGCCCAGATCTCCTCGGTCGTGCGGCTGGCCTGGGCAGCTGCCATCTCCACCCCCAGGTCGGGGGCGCATTGCTTGCATAAGCCGCGCTTCTCGTTCCAGCAGGTTTTCAGGCAGACCCAGTCGGTGCAGCGCGGGCACTGGATAAAATCGGGCTTGATCTCCTCCACGGCCTTGAGAAAAGCATCATCGTGGGCCTTCTCCCAGGAAGCTGATTTCACACTTTCGCTGGCATTAGAGAGGTTGTTGAACACACCCCCGAATATATTGCTGACTGTGTTCAGGGCTGTCGAGGCAGTACCGACAATCGAAGCCTGGAAGCGGGTTCGGTATCCCGTCCCACAGCGGTCACACTTGAACTCGAATTGGAACCCCTGATTGGTGCTTAGATCTGAATAATTGCGCGTAAATTCGATTCTCTCACTCATTTTATACATCTCCAATTAATAATATGAAAGCGGCGTAACGATTATAGCACTCACTGATGATGCGGTTCAGAAGACTGTCCTGGACGGCTATGGACCTCCAATGCACGTGGGTTAACCCGTTGATTTGTTTTCTTTGGGTGGTGTGGGTGTTTTTTCTTTTCGGAAAGGTATTTCTGTGAATTTTTCCATCCAATTAGCCGGATAATGCAGGGAGTGGAAACCTCCGAACTTCTCATATAACCCATGCGCATCACGCGAGCTAAGCAGGATGCGCCTTAAATCTTTGACATCCGGATGTGCTACCATACATTCCACCAGCCACTTACCCAGGCCGCGCCCACGATGGGATGGAAGGATGAACACATCACACATCCAGCCAAAAGTGGCGTAATCGGTCACCACACGGGCAAAACCCACCTGGGTCTCACCTTCGTACAAGCCGAAGCAGAGGGAGTTTTCAATCGATTTTCGAACGACACTCATCGGGCGACCGACAGCCCAATAGGCAGTGGTATAGAGGAAGTGGTGGATCATCCCCACGTCCAATTTGGTTATATCAGTGCTGATATAGTACTCGTCTTTTTGCCAATCCATGGATGCCTCGGTGAGATAAGTATGAAATCTTTTCGGAAAGTATACTGTAAAACCCAGCTAATTGGTATTGGCGGGTTTAGCTCCCTTACCAAAATACGCTAAATGAGTTTTGCTATAAACCTTTTGGCGGTTTCACGGGTGTGCAAGGCATTTCAAAAAAGCCGCGTACATCCTTGAAGAATTCTCCACCCACGAGCTGGATGGATTTCAATCCCAGCACGGTCTGGGGTCCTGAAGGAGAAGCCACTTCACCCAGCACCACCGGGTTAGAGCAGATGACTACATCATCCCGCCCAGGCAGTTTGGGATCATAAACTTGGATCTTTATCTCACAAGAAGCATCCTGATCATACGCCCAGGCGAGCACCTGGTGGTTGTTGAAGATGCGCATGGAAAGCTCCTTTAATGAAGTGGCATGCTCAAAGATCAGTGCCAGGATGACCAGGTTCCCCTGGTCCAGCTTGAGACGCAGCTGCCTGAATTCGTCCACGGTACGGCGCATTGTCCCAACCAGGGTGTCATCCGGCAGGCTGGTCCATTGTGCCACCATGGCGGCTTGCTTCCCAAGCCCTCCAAGCGAATCTATCTGGCGTCGGAACAGGTAGCGCTGCAAACGCGTTCCCTGGTGTGGCACTTCAACATCCTGTGGGATGGCTCTACCTGCCAGGAGGAAATCATAGGCAGCCGCGCACATTCCTCCACACAGGCCATATTTCGAGGATATCTTCCGGGAGCTTAGAAATGCGGGCGTTGAATAAGGCACAAAATAACCTGAGAAGTTATTGGGGAACATGAAACCATGTCTTGAAGGTAAAAATTCCACCGCCGGGTTCACAGGTAAATGGAATTCAGTCTGGAGGACTGCCAACGAGGCGCTATATTCTTGGCTGACCCCATTAATAGTAAAATAAAACCTCAGGTAAGGGAGATACACATCCCCCAGGTCTGGCATCCGAATGTTGCGCTGATCAGTCTGCGAGTCAGCCGGTGTATTGGTGGACTCGGGTAAGTGGATGGTGTGAAAATCTAGGTAGCGCAGGGGTTCGTAGCTAAGGCTGAACCGGCCTCGTTCATCGGAAATACCTGCGGTTATGGTGAGGTCATCATCCCCCTTGCCGGAGGCATCTTCATCGAATATGCGCACGACCACGTTTGAAATCGGATCACCATTGGCGTAATGTACACTTCCAGAGAATTTAACCTTCATGCGATCTCTCCATCACCTAGGATTATAGCAAAAATGGTCCGCCTGAACCACTTGTTTTAAGGTTACTCAATGATCAAGGAGCCAACATGGCAGCAATCATCCAGCTAAACAGTCTCTCCAAACATTACAAAGTTCCGGTGCGAAAGGCCGGCCTGGCAGCCTCGTTTGGCAGCCTATTCAAGCGGGAATATGTGAATGTGAAAGCCGTGGAGGAAATCAGCTTCCAGATCGATCGGGGAGAGGTGGTGGGTTTTTTAGGTCCGAACGGCGCAGGCAAGACCACCACGCTCAAGATGCTTTCCGGTTTGCTCTACCCCACGAGCGGTAACGTCAATGTGCTAGGATTCGAACCGTCCAGGCGACAGTCTGAATTCCTACGGCAGATCACCCTGGTGATGGGCAACCGCCAGCAGCTGGTATGGGACCTGCCAGCCCTCGACTCGTTCGACCTGATGCGATCCATCTATTCCATCCCCACCGCGGAATTCACCCGCACGCGGGATGAATTCATCGACCTGCTGGAGCTGAAGGACCTGGTGAATAAACCTGTGCGCAACCTTTCGCTGGGCGAGCGCATGAAGATGGAAATTGCAGGCGCCCTACTTCACCGTCCCAAGGTGTTGTTCCTGGATGAACCCACCCTGGGTTTGGATATTACCATGCAACGGCGTATCCGCACTTTCATTGCTGAATATAATAAGCGTTACGATGCCACCGTGCTGCTCACATCACACTATATGGCGGACGTCGAAGCGCTGTGCAGGCGGGTAATCGTCATCCACCATGGCAAGCTGCTGTTCGACGGCGAGCTAAGCTCTTTGGTGGAGCAGTTCTCAGCTTTCAAGACGGTGGGGGTTACACTGCAAACCGCGGGCGCTGACCTGCAAAAGTATGGGCAGGTTATCAGCCAGGATGGGACGCGCTTCACCTTACGGGTGCCCAAATTAGAGATTGCCCAAGTGACGGCGCGCCTGCTGGCGGATCTGCCGGTGGACGACCTGAACGTGGAAGACCCACCGATCGAAGACGTCATTGAGCAGGTTTTCGCCCAGGGCAAGCCTGAGGAGGCAACACCATGAGGCACATGGTAGATTACTACCTGACCACCATGAAAATTGCCATCCAGGCTCAGTTCCAATACCGGGTGTTTCATTACTTTTACATGATCGGCATGATCGCTGAGCCGGTCATTTACCTGGTGGTGTGGTCGACAATTGCGTTGCAGCAAGGTGGCTCGGTGGGTGGGTATACGCCGCGCACTTTCGCCGCCTACTACCTGGTGTGGACATTGGTGCGCAACATGAACATCGTTTTCACCCCCTATGGCTGGGAAAACCGCATCCGTAGTGGCTGGTTCTCGATGGACCTGCTGAGACCGGTCCACCCGCTGAACAACGATGTGGCGTATTTTGCGGGGATGAAGGTGGTGGTGATCATCCTGTGGATCCCGCTGGCTTTGTTCCTGTCGCTATTTTTCAAGCCAGAGCTGAACCCCGCCTGATACCAGGTGATCGGGTTTTTCTTTGCCATCTGGGGAGCGTATCTCATCCGGACGATGCTTCTGTCTCTGCTGGGGATGATCACATTCTTCACCACCCGGGTGGGGGCAATCTTCGAGCTGTTCTTTGCCATCGAGCTGGTGTTTTCCGGGCGGTTGGTGCCGATGTCGCTGATGCCGCCGGTGGTGCAGCAGGTGGCAGCTTTCTTACCGTTCCAATGGACGTTCTTCTTCCCGATCGAGGTGTTGGTCTCGTCGATGACCGTTCAGCACATGCTGACCGGCTTGGGGATGCAGCTGGTGTGGATCGCCCTCGGCTGGGTGGCAGTGAAAATCATGTGGAAGTTCAGCGTGCGTCAATTCTCCGCCGTGGGTGGGTAGTTTTATTTCTGATGGCATTAAGAGACTAAGAAAACCACTAAGGACACAATGGACACTAAGGTTTAAAAATAAAAAATGGATAGAAAAAGTATTGCTAAGATTATTTATGAAGAATGCTAGTAGGATTCTTTTGTAAAATTTCGAAAAGGATTATATTTTTAATAAATCCTTTGTGTCCTTAGTGTCCATTGTGGTTATCTTTGTTTTGACCAGCGGTTGCCTATT
>JBGPBQ010000180.1:0-8501 GCA_041481345.1 Anaerolineae bacterium | reverse complement strand
CCTAATGGGTTTAATTTATATCAAACCCCTGGCTAACTTATTCGGAAATATCGCCATACCGCCCACATTCTGGGTTGGATTGATCTTTTTCCCATTCATCATCTACGGGATGGATTGGATACTAAAGATGATATTTCGATTCCGCGAACGTTTTGTACATCAAGTGATCAATAGTTCCATGAGCAAGGAGGAAATATGAAAGTCATTATTATGGGGTGCGGTCGCGTCGGTGAGCAGCTTGCTCGTTTGCTGGTCGAGGAGGGCCACCAGGTGGTGGTGATCGATTACGATGAAAGAGCCCTGTCACGCCTGGGACCCAATTTTAAAGGTCAGAAGATCAGCGGAGTTGGATTCGATCGGGATGTGTTGATGAAAGCCGGGATTGAACAGGCCGATGCTTTTGCGGCGGCCAGCTCATCAGATAACGCCAATATCATCGCAGCCCGGATTGCACATAACATCTTCCATGTCCCGCGTGTGGTTGCCCGCCTGTTCGACCCACAACGTGCTGAAATTTACCGTCGTCTGGGGATGTTAACCATCTCCTCGACCACCTGGGGCGCCGAACGCCTGCGGGAGCTACTTACCTCGGCCGAGCTGGATCCCATCGTTAGCTTCGGAAGCGGAGAAGTAAGCCTGGTCACGATCGAAATACCGCTGCAATTGGCTGGACGAATGGTGAAGGACATAACAGTCCCGAGTGAGATCAGCATCATCGCCATCACCCGTCAGGGAGCAGCTTTCATTCCCACTTTTGGAAGCCAATTCAAGGAAGGTGATCTGGTCCACGCAGCTGTGCTGGCTTCGGCATTGGGACGCTTTAAAACCCTTTTAGGGCTTCTGGAAGGAGGCTAACATGTTAGTCATCATTGTTGGCGGTGGTAAGACCGGCTCGCAGCTTGCCTCCCAATTATTAAACGGTGGGCACAAGATCAAATTGGTCGAAGACCGCCCGGCGGTACTGGACAGACTAAAGGATGAGCTGCCCGGTGAGGTTATCTATGCTGGCGATGGCAGCTCCCCCAGCGTGCTAGAAGGTGCCGGGATCGAGCAAGCCCAGGTACTGGCAGCTGTGACTGGCGAGGATGAGGATAACCTGGTGATCACCACCCTGGGACGTTTTGAGTTTGGTGTACCGCGCATCATCGCCCGGGTCAATAATCCCAAAAATATGTGGCTGTTCACCCCGGAGATGGGTGTGGATGTAGCCTTATCCCAGTCAGACATCCTGGCAAACCTGATCGCTGAGGAAATGTCGCTGGGAGACATGATGACCCTGCTGAAATTGCGTAAAGGCGAATATTCCATCGTCGAAGAGAAAGTGGACCCAAGAGCTGTGGTGGTGGGTAAAATGCTGCGCGACATCACGCTTCCCCCGCAATGCGTCTTTGTGGCAGTCATCCGCAAGGGACAGCTGATTGTGCCCAATGGGAACACCGAGCTCACCCCGGTGGATGAAGTGATTGCACTGGTGCATGCCTCTGAGGCACAAAAATTAGCTGATCTATTGGGTCGTCCTAAATAAAGCTCGCCGGGTGACATAAACTTGTGGAACCAACACCCGTCGGAGGGCGTCTTTTTCACTGAGGTATAATGGCGGAATGAAATCTCCAAATTTAGACGAAACTAGTCCGACTTCGAACAAGCCGGACGGACAAAATGAGCCGGAGACTGGTGCAACTTTGCCTCGGGATACAACAGAGTCCGGTCAAGCAGCCGATAGCAGTGTAACTCAACCCACGCCAATTACACCTGAGGCCTATGTGACGGAGCAACAGGGCGTTGATCCGTCGATCGAGCCATTACAAACTGATATTGGGGCACAGGCTGCTCTCACTGAGACCCAAGGCTCCGTGCCAGGTGATGAAGGCTTGATCCTGCCCCCTGACATTCCTGACTTGCCGGCAAAGAGCCCCAAAGGCAGGCGCATGTGGATTGTATGGGCATTTGTGGCGGTCCTGATCCTGGCTTTGATCGCTGGGGGCAGTGGATTTGCGGGATATAACTCGGCGATCGACCAGCGCACTCACTATCAATCCACTCAAGTGGCTGATGAAGCTACCAATCAATACACCCAGGCACTGCAAGACATTGCTCTGGGTAATTATGATCGCGCCCGCCAGCGGCTCGAATACCTTATTCAAATTGACCCCAATTTCCCCGATGCTTCAAACCAGCTCACTTTCGTCCTGACCCAACAGCGCATCACTGCCACCCCCACCCTGGTCCCAAGCCCCACTCTCACCCCCACCCCGGATTACCGCGGGCGGGATGACCTGTTTGCGCAGGCTCAGAACCAGCTGAATGGCCGCGATTGGACGGGCACGATCGACACGCTGCTATTATTGCGCAAGAATTTTCCGGATTACTTGCCCGTCAAAGTGGACGATATGCTCTATGTAGCCCTGCGCAACCGAGGGATTGACAAAATTGCCCAACTGCATGACCTGGAAGGTGGGAATTACGACCTGACCCTGGCTGAACGGTTTGGTCCTCTGGATACAGAGGCGGGTAATTGGCGCGACTGGGCTGACTTATATATTCGCGGCGCCAGTTTCTGGGATGTAGATTGGGCACAAGTGGTTTATTATTTTTCACAGCTGGCGAGTGCTGCCCCTAACTTGAGTGACTTATCGGGATGGACAGCTTCCAACCGTTATATGGATGCCCTGCTAGGGTATGGTGATTGGTTCGCCTCCCACGATCAATGGTGTGATGCCCAGGCACAATACGACACATATATGACGTTATTGGCCAGCTCCCAGGTAGAGCCGACGGCAGTGTACGCAGCGGATAAATGTACTCAGCAGTCAAACCCCCCACCGGTTGCGCCTCCCCTGGTTACAGAAACTCCCACACCTGTGGGCACTCAGCAAGCGCCTCAAACGCCAAATCCTTAACTTATTGGGGAGCTGCCAGAGGTTCCTTATACAGCTGGAAAGGCCGACCGGGATAATAATGATAAACGGTGCGGTTGGGAAAATCGCTGGAAAGACCAGAATCGATGGAAGGATCGCCGCTCCAGGCAAAGATGAAGGGAGTGGTGAGCTCAGGGTCTTCGAGATCCAGCAGCGCACCATATTCCATCCAGTGGTCTGTGTGTACAATCACCAGGGCAGGGGTCAGGGACTGGGCTGCGGGCGTCAGGAAAGACGACTGGTCTGAACGGGTGATGCCATACAAAGCCACCATCCCATTGAGCCGGATGGGCAGATAAAACAACAGGTTTATTCCCACCAACACCCCCAAAACGAATGTAACCAGGAGAGGGCGCAGCTTGCGCCAACCCGAATAGCGTACGAAAGGCATCAACTGGCTGGTAGGCCAACCTGCCAACCAGGCGATCCCAGCCGCGCTGATGATCGTCACGCTGAACAGACCTTCATAGTAATAGCGGGGTCCATATAGGGTGGCGCCGATCCAATAGGTCATATAAACCAATACCGTGCTGACCATGACGCTGCCGATGAGCAACCCTTTAGCGTTACGCCTGGAAGCCCACACACCAAACGGCAGGAAAATCCAGGAGATGCTACCCCAACCGAATAGATCATAGCTTCCGGCGGTAAGGCTGTTGCGGGCATTGATCCATGCCTGCTGCAACGTAAGACCGGCGGTCCCACGGCCATGCCCTGGACCAAACCCCACCCTGTCATAGGGCCACCATAATGTATAGGGATTGAGCAGGACGTTACCCGTCAGGGCATACTGCCATAGGAGATATAACCCCACGGAACAAATTCCAATCAGGCCAAAGGCCAGCAGTCGCAGGCGAGCTTGGCTATCCCCACGGAATAACACGTATAACCCGTGGATACCGAATGGCACTGCCATTGCCAGCGCCGTCATAGGGCGGGTGAGGACCAAACCCCCTAGCGCCACAGCTGAAATAATAGCATACACCCATTTTTTTCTAGCCTGGGCATGATCTTCAAACTCTTTGTCAACCTTGTCCACCCAGAAAGACTCCAGCCAGCCGAGGGCAAATAGTGAGCTCAGTACAAGACCGAATGGGTGGGAGAGCAAAGAACCCGAGTTCATCAGGAAGAAGGGCGAGGTGACAGTTAATCCAGCCGCGAGCAGTCCAACGAAATCACTGAAAATTCGCTTCCCCAGCACATAGGTCAACCACACTCCCAAGCCGGCTAATAATGGATTGATCCAGGCGCGCCCACCCAAACGGATCGCAATGGCTAACATCGCTGGCCAGCCTGGTGGGTATTTGCCAAACCGTTCTCCGTTGTAATCTACAACGAAAGGTACGAGGTAGCTATTAGGATGCGCTGGTGTGGGGATGGTCAGATGTCCTTCAATCAGCGTTTTAGCCTGCCAGACGTATGCCACCTCATCTTCAATATGCGGAATTGCCTCATATACATGCTGGGTGACCAGCACAGAGCCCAAAAAGCCCATCAGGGCGAGGATAAGTGCAATCAGGTCAGCGCGATGTCTGTGGATCAGCTGTGAAGAGATCAGGGGGGAACGATTCAAAGCGTTTTATTATATATAATAAGCAGTAACTATCTAGGGCATAGCAGCATAATAGACGTTATTTGCGATGGCAAGGAATGCGATGCGGTTCGGGCTGATGGCGAACGCGGTGGCGTCACCCTCCGCCAGGGGCTGCTTTGGTTGGTACTGCCATTGTAATGTAAGCAGAACACTGAAATAATAAATCGCCTGGTTTTTCGGCTCCAGATAAAAGATCGATCGCTCTGGGAAGGAAGAATAATAGATCTGCGTAAAAATCGCGTCCTCGACCACAGGTCCATGGACTCTCCCCGGGCGGTTATCTGAATATGGGAAGGGGTCATCACAGCGGGTGGGTGATTGCGCCATGCCACTATAAACACACTTGGTGGTATGTCCGTCGGCATGCAGCAGGAACAAATCATCGTTGTAAACGGCCAGATCGATCACATCCTGCATGGGTGGGACGGCATCACCGAAGTACAAGCGCGGAGGCTGGCTGACTTCCATATTTCGGTAGATCCACACCGCGTTCACCTTGGGATCCAAGACGAATAGATCCCCTCGATCAAGGCTGAGGCCAATCGGCTCACCCAAACCTGTATTGGGGGGAGCCAGGCTGGCGCTGTATGGCTGAGAACCGACCACGCAATAAAGCAGGTTGCCGTTTGCGTCCAATCCCAGTACGCTGGCGTTTACGGACCCCCCGGGAGGTAGCTCAACAATATCCACCAGCGGACCAACATTGATCGGTCCATTGATGGGTCCGCACTGAAAGGTTGGGTCGAGCTCATAGCCGTGCGTGGTCAAGATGGCATGCAGCACATTGCCTTGGGTCCCATTGAGCAGGTACAGGTCCGCAGCACTCGCAACGATGCGGGTTACGTTTATGCCGCTCTCCAGGCCGCTGACGATGGCTTGTTTATAATCCAGGCGCTTGACCGAATCGATAGCATCCAGACTGGCAGTCACCTGGGATCGCAGCTCTTGAGATTGGCTGGTAACGGCGTACTGCTCCGCCTTATCCAGCTCGCCCAGGGTGGTCTGCCACGCCATGCGCTGCTCCAATGTGTTGGTGAGGGTTGCGGCATAAGCCGCCTTCTCCACCGCCAGCTGGTAATAGATTTGCTGTTGCTGAGCCTGACCTCGCTGCAGGAAAACGATGCCACCGATAACAGCCAGGACCAGCGGGATGGCAATGGCGATGAATATCATCGTCGATGGAGGAAGCCGGAGGACATCTGCATCCGGCAGTAGGTTCTTGAGTAAACGCAGGAGAGCCGCACCGATCGTGGAAAGCGCACTGCGCGTGGCACGCCCAATGGTTGCTAAGATGGATCCCAGGGTCACCCGGAAAGCAGTGACGTATTTCATCCATG
The DNA here is from genome assembly GCA_041481345.1 of Anaerolineae bacterium. GTDB lineage: Bacteria > Chloroflexota > Anaerolineae > Anaerolineales > UBA4823 > FEB-25. Next base: position 2,652 of record JBGPBQ010000180.1, on the reverse strand, counting down.
GGCGCGGCTGTGAGGCAGGTTTATTTTCGGGGGGTTGGGCGGGTGGTGAAGCCGGCTTCGAAGTGGGTACAACCGGTGGGGTCGATTCGGCGCGGGGTGTGGCTGCCGGAGGCTGAGTTGCTCCCATGGCAACCGAGCTCTGGCTGGCAGCCTGAGTGGAGGCCGGAACCGGCTGGTTACGCTCACCGCGTGAGATTGAAGATACAATCGCGGCCGGTGGGACATTATCTACATAGCTTGAGGAGATGCCAAGACCTTTATCTTCAGCCGGCTGCTCACTCGGAGCCGGTGTAGAAATCGAGGTCGAGGAGACGCCCAGGGGTCTGTCCTGCTGGGGTGCCTGGACCGTCTCAGCAGCTGGCGCGGTCATAGGACCCACACTGCTCATTTGCTGATCTTCCACCGGTGGGTATGCCGTGCTAGCCGCATCCGCTTTGCGCCGGAGCAGCATCAGCTTACCTGTGCCAGATTGCGCTTGAACGATGACAGCATTGAATTCCTGACCGGCACTCCCCAAGAGCTGGCGCCGCAGGGCTTCTATTCCCTGCTGAGAGGGGTGTCTTATGGAAGCTTCTGACCAGCCCGGGGCGGCGATGGTGGAAAGCAGCAGGTAATCATCCGCCGCCATCTTGATCTGCAGGAAGCGCACAGGCAGAGAGCGGCTGAGACCTAGCCCGCGCCCGGAGGTCTGCAGGTCGTACAGGGGTTGTGTCTCTTGCGGAGTGACTAAAAACGCCCGCACGGCTCCACTTTCGGCGATGTATAACATATCTGCGCGCAATGCCACCAGGAGCACCTGACCGATGCCCTGCCGGCCCGCACTTGTGCTGCGTAGATTACGGTCGAGCAGGTATAAATTGAGCGCTTCGGCGACTGTGCGCAGGGCCGCCGTCAGGCTGCCGGTAGTTTTATAGAATTTCTGCGCCATTTCTTCGAGCAGCCGCTTGTGAGCCTCAGGTGTGAGGGGTGAATTGCCGATCATGCTGAGATAGATGACCAAGCTATCGGTTTCGCGCCCCCGGGCTGCCCGGCGCGGAGGAGTTACCGCGTACAGGTCGGGTAATTCGGTTGGCTCATCATCACCCTGCCGAGCGATTAACAGTAAATTGAGATCCAGGGAAGAATTCATACCGAATGATTATACTGGTAAAATCTACCTTGGATTATACCGCCTAGAGAAAATATGCACATAACCACCGTCCGCACCTTGCCAGAATTGATCAGCCTGGAAAAAGAATGGAATGACTTGCTTGCTGTAAGTGCAAGTCACGTGCCGTTTCTACGGCATGAATACATCACCGCCTGGTGGCAGGGATTGGGTGGAGGGGAGTGGTCAAAGGGCGAGCTATACGTGGTCACGGCGCGCCAGGACCAGGGGGAACTGATTGGGATCGCCCCGCTGTTCCTGACCGATAACCGGGAGGGTGAGCCCGCCCTGATGCTTCTGGGCAGCATCGAGATTTCCGATTACCTGGATGTGATCGCCCGACCCGAGGATCTACCCACATTCATGGAAGCGCTGCTGGACTATCTGCAGGCTGAATCACTGCCCGGCAGCCAGGTGTTGGATTGGTACAACCTGTTGGAGAGCAGCCCAACCCTGCCAGCCCTGCAGACGGCAGCTGACAAGCTCGGCTGGAGCTATACAGAACAGGCGCTGCAGCACTGCCCGTACATTACCCTGCCGGGTGACTGGGAGAAATATATCTGCAACATTGATAAAAAACAACGCCACGAAATCCGGCGCAAGATGCGCCGTTCGGAAGAGTATTACCTGCCGGTGCGCTGGTACATCAGCCAGGATGGGCCCAGCCTCAAGCAAGACGTGGACGATTTTTTGGAGTTAATGGCGTATGATACGGATAAAGCCAAATTCCTTACCCCCAGCATGCGTGAGCAGATGCACGCCATCGTGCAGGCGGCCAGCAAAGCCGGCTGGCTGCAGCTGGCGTTCTTCGAAGTGAACGGGCAGAAAGCTGCCGGATACCTGAACTTCGATTACATGAACCACATCTGGGTGTATAACTCAGGCTTGGATTTCCGCTTCAGTGATCTTTCACCCGGCTGGGTGCTGCTGGGCTACCTGTTGGAATGGGCGAATGAGCACCAGCGTAAATACTTCGACTTTATGCGCGGGGATGAACAATACAAATACCGCTTTGGGGCGGTCGACCGGCGGGTGATGCGGGCTACGCTGCGTAAGTAACCAATCTCAGAGGGTAGGATTCCACAAAGGATTAACTAATCGAATATGCGGGGCATTCCCCAACCACCAAGCTTGACCGACCTGGGTTGATTCGTCCAGATGCCGGGGATTTTTATGCCGCACTTCGGGCAGGCGCCGGTTTCCGTCAGCCGGTACTGGTGGATGACGTACCCCGTGCGCTCCACGAGCAGGGTCTGGCATTTGGGGCAGCAGGTGTTTTCGTATTCCCGCAGGCTGCCGGGCAGGTTGCCAGCATAAACGAATTTGAGACCCGCTTCCTGACCAATCTCAGCCGCGCGCTGGAGGGTCTTCGCCGGGGTTGGATATGGCTCGGTCATTTTGTAGTCGGGGTGGAAGGCGGTCACATGCCAGGGGATGTCTGGCGAGACCGAAGTAATGAAATGCCCGGCGTCCATCAGCTCCTCGGTGCTGTCATTGAAGCCCGG
>JBGPBQ010000179.1:0-8545 GCA_041481345.1 Anaerolineae bacterium | reverse complement strand
CGTGCGTGCTGAACCGCATCTGATACTTCTCAATCCCGAAAATCTTGAAGTAGCCTAGGTACATATTGCACACCGCCAGAAATTCCTGCTCGAACTGCTCCAGCGTGCAATAAATGTGCGCGTCATTCATCTGCATCGAGCGCACCCGCATCAGGCCAAACAGCTCACCGCTCTTCTCATAGCGGTAGCAGGAACCGTACTCCGCCAGGCGCACCGGCATGTCGCGGTAGGAGTGGGGCTTCGAGCCGAAAATCTTGTGGTGCATCGGGCAGTTCATCGGCTTGACGTAGTACTTGACCCCCTCCAGCTCCATGGGTGGATACATGCTCTCAGCGTAGTATGGCAGGTGACCCGAGTGGAGGAACAGGTCCTCCTTGGCCAGGTGAGGGGTGCGCACGCGCAGGTAGCCGGCTTTATCTTCCATCTCTTTGGCGAGCTTCTCCAGCTCATCAATGATAACGCCGCCGCGTGGCAGCCACAGGGGCAGTCCGGGACCGACTTCCTCGTCGAAGGTGAAGATCTCCAGCTCCTTACCCAGCTTGCGGTGGTCGCGCTTTTTAGCTTCCTCGACCTGCCACAAGTACTCCTCCAACTCCTTGGAGGTCTTCCAGGCGGTGCCGTAGATGCGCTGGAGCATGGGATTGTGCTCATCCCCGCGCCAGTAAGCCCCGGAGGAGCTGAGCAGCTTGATGGCGGAGGGGTTGATCTGCCCGGTGTCATCCACGTGGGGACCGCGGCACAGGTCAGTGAACGTGTCGGAGGTGTAAATGGATATTTCCGGTTTCTCGTCGAGCGGGTTGCCATACTCGTCGAAGCCACCTTGCTCGAGCCCGGTGATCAGCTCCAGCTTGTAGGGCTGGTCTTTGAAGATCTGGCGCGCGTCGTCTGCCGAGACAACTTGGCGGACAAACTTGTGGTGCCCGGCGATGATCTGGCGCATACGCTTCTCGATCTTCTCCAGGTCTTCGGGGTTGAGCGGCCGCGGCAGGTCGAAGTCATAGTAGAATCCGTTCTCAATGGGTGGCCCGATGGTATATTTGGCCTCCGGGAACAGCTCGATGACAGCTTCGGCCATCACGTGGGCGGCCGAGTGCCTGATACGGTAGAGCTCTGAACCTTCGTAACGTTCTTTTATTGTTTCTGCCATTTGTGCCTCCTTATTGTGTAACTGTTATCCTGTACCCGTAAGGGTATGCGAGAAGCGTTCCTAGCGACGAAGCAATTTCCAAGTGACAGGAGGAGATTGATTCGGGGGGAAAACCACCCCTTCCCCCCAAGTGCAGGGGGGATTCCGCATATCGCTCGGAAAACATCCTCGCGATACTGCGGGCAAAGTACGCCCTTGATGACATTTTGTTATTAAACAAAAACTCCCGCCCGACTGGGGCGAGAGGAGTCTCACGCGGTTCCACCCAGATTTATGCCAGTTTGACCCAGCACATCTCTTTAGACCGATAACGGGGTTAGCCGTTCACCTTATTCGACGGGCTTGTAGTGCCAGCCTTTAGGGTTTACGCTCACAGGTGGTTTTCGCTGGTCATTTGCCGAGGGAAACTTTCAACCAATGATCTCCCATCTCTGGCGGACGTATCCCAGCTACTCGTCCCGGTCAACGCGGTGTTTTAATTTGGAAGATTATACTACGCTTTCTCCAAATCACAAGAGGCGACCACAGAAACGATCAACAGCGGAAAGCCACCAGCATCCCATCCCGGATGGGGATGAGGGATGAAACCCAAGCGGGATCGGTAGTTAATTGTCGCGTGAGCTCGCGTACGCCCTCGGTGGCGGGGTCCTTATCCTGTCCGTCCAGCACCAGCCCATGCCACAAGAGATTATCCACGATAAGAACACCGCCCGGGCGCAGCTTGGCACGGATCATCGGCAGGGATTCGGGATAACAGTCCTTGTTGATGTCGTTGAAGATCAGGTCGAACGGACCAGGAGTTTGGGACAGGGTCTCGATGGCTTCAGCCACGTGGTATTCCAAAAAGCTGGAGTAGCCGAGGCGATCCAGGTGCTGACGGGCATCGTTGGAGAGATTCTCATCCCACACCACGTGATGGACCTTACCGCCACCATTCTCCAACACGGCGCGGGCGAACCAGGCAGTCGAATATCCGTAGCCCGAGCCCATCTCAAACACGGCGCGGGCGCCAATCATGCGGGCGATCTGGTAGCACAGGTAGCCGCACACAGGACCGATGATGGGAAAATTGGTCTGCTCGGCATAAGCCTCCATGGCTTTCATCTCATCCGGTCGCTCGGGTACCAGGGTGTTCAAATAGTCGTTGATGCGATAATAATCTTGTAAATCACTCATTTTTCCTTCTTTTCGTAATTATAGTACCCTATTATACTCAAGATTGTCTATTATTATGGATGAAATGATCTAAGCGTGATGCACTATATCCCCTTCCCAAACGTGGCGTCCCATGTTAAACTTCATGGGCTTCACCTTATCCCGGCGCTCTCGCACGAGGGCGTCTTTTTGTGTAGGATACATCCATGAACATCGTTCTAACCGGCTCCGTGGCATTTGACTACCTGATGACCTTCCCGGGCTACTTCAAAGACCACATTCTGCCCGATAAACTGGATACAATCAGCCTGTCGTTTTTGGTCGACTCGTTCCGGAAACGGCGCGGCGGTATCGCACCCAATATCGCCTATACGCTGGCGCTGTTGGGCGAGCATGCGCACATCATGGCGACCGTGGGTGAGGATTTTGAAGAGTACCGCAGCTGGTTGGAGGGCAAGGGGATTGATACTTCAATGATGAAGGTCATTCCTGGCTCTGTCACGGCATGCTTCTTCTGCAACACCGACCGCTCTAATAACCAGATCGCCAGCTTCTACCCGGGTGCGATGGGATGTTCGACAGAGTTATCCTTCAGAGGGTGGGCAGGGGAACGACCGGACCTGGTGGTGGTCTCGCCCAGTGACCCCGAAGCGATGAAGCAGCACGTAGTCGAATGCCGAGAGCTCGCGATCCCATACCTGTATGATCCGAGCCAGCAGATCGTCAGGCTGACCGGTGATGAGCTGCGAACCGGTATCGAAGGCGCGCTGGCGCTGTTCGTCAACGATTACGAGTTCGGGTTGGCACAGAAAATGACCGGCATGACTGCACAGGACATGCTCAAGTATCTACAATTCATGGTGGTGACGCGCGGACGGCATGGATCGACGGTGTATTCGAGGGAAAAGGAATACACCATCCCGGTGGTTCCACCCGAACATATTGCCGACCCGACTGGTGTGGGGGACGCATACCGGGGAGGCTTTTTAACCGGCTACAGCCATTCGCTAGACCTGGAGGTATGCGGGCAGATGGGAACGCTGGCAGCTACGTACTGCCTCGAACATGAGGGCACACAGGGACACTCCTACACCCCGGCAGAATTCATCGCCCGCTTCAGGCAGCACTTTAACGACCGCGGCGAGCTGGACAGGCTATTGGAATAATAACACTGCCTTGAGCAAAATCAAGGAAATGGGAGAGAGATATGGAAAACTACGACATTAAAGACCCCAAATTAGCGGAAGGCGGGCGCCGGCGCATCGATTGGGCAGAACGCGAGATGCCCGTGCTGCGGTTGATCCGCGAGCGATTCGCCAAAGAACGCCCATTGAAGGGTGTGCGCATGTCGGCCTGCCTGCACGTGACCACGGAGACGGCCAACCTGGCGCAAACACTGCACCTGGGAGGGGCTGACCTGGTGATCACGGCGTCAAATCCGCTCTCGACCCAGGATGACGTGGCCGCGGCGCTGGTTAACATTTACGAGGTGCCCACCTATGCCATCAAAGGCGAGGATAACGTAACCTATTACAAACACATCAAGGCCGCGCTCGACCATGCCCCGCACGTCACCATGGACGATGGGGCCGACCTGGTGTGCACGATGCACAAGGAACGGCGTGACCTGCTGCCAAACGTTATGGGAGGCACGGAGGAAACTACTACGGGGGTGATCCGCCTGCGGGCAATGGCAGCCGATGGGGCATTGAAATTCCCAGTGATCGCGGTCAACGACGCCCAGACCAAGCATTTATTCGATAACCGCTACGGCACAGGACAATCCACCATTGACGGGATCGTGCGGGCGACGAACGTGCTGCTGGCGGGGAAGGTGTTTGTGATCGCCGGATATGGTTGGTGCGGAAGAGGCCTGGCGATGCGGGCACGCGGCATGGGCGCCAACGTGGTGGTCACCGAGGTGGACCCCCTGCCGGCGCTCGAAGCAGTGATGGACGGCTTCAGGGTGATGGAGATGGTCGAAGCTGCCAGGATCGGCGATATTTTCGTCACCGTGACGGGCGACCTGAATGTGATCGACAAGCATCACTTCGAAGTGATGAAAGACGGCGCCATTATCGCCAACTCAGGGCATTTCAATGTGGAGATCAACATCCCGGTGCTCGAAAAAATGAGCAAGGAAAAACGGCTGGTGCGCCCGTTCGTGGAACAGTACGTGCTTGAGGATGACCGCCGGATCAACCTGTTGGGAGAAGGCCGCCTGATCAACCTGGCAGCAGCGGAAGGTCACCCCGCAAGCGTGATGGACATGTCATTTGCCAACCAGGCACTGAGCGTAGAATACATGGTGAAAAATGCCGACAAACTGGAGAACAGGGTCTATAGCGTGCCAGGGGAGATCGATAGTGAGATTGCGCGCCTGAAGCTGGACGCGATGGGCGTAGAGATCGACAAACTAACCCCTGCGCAGGAAAAATACCTGAACTCATGGGAAGAAGGCACATAACGCCTGCCCTAATTGGGTGAGGCAAGCATGCAGGCTGTAACTAGCACCAGGATGAAGGTCGAACCGGTGCCACTGGAGGGGAGGGTGGTACGCCTCGAGCCGATCGCAGAGCGCCACGTGACCGACCTGGCGAAGATTGGGCTGGAGGAGGAAATCTGGCGCTATATGCGCTACGGAAAGATGGAGACCATCGAGCAGCTGACGGATTGGGTGCGCGAGCTGCTCGTGCTGCAAGAGCAGGGGACTGACCTGCCGTTTGCGGTGATCTACAAGGAAACCAATTCAGCTGTGGGGTGCACACGCTATCTGAACATCGACACATTCGACCGGTCGCTAGAGATCGGCGGGACGTGGTATGGGCTGGATTACCAGGGAACGCTGGTCAACACGGAATGCAAGTATTTACTGATGAAACACGCCTTCGAGGTGTTGGGGTGCGTCAGGGTGTGGTTCAAGACCGACGCGCGCAACCAGCGTTCGCAGCGAGCCCTGGAACGATTGGGGGTAGTCAAGGAAGGTGTGCTGCGCAACCACATGATCCTGCCGGATGGATACATCCGGGATTCGGTGGTCTACAGCCTGCTGCCAAACGAGTGGCCGCAGGTCAAGATGAAACTGGAAGCCCGGTTGGAAGAAAAATAACACACTGAGAGGAGATTAAGACACACCTCACCGACTATCTCAGAAATGGATATAAATTCAGACAAAGCTCGATAAATATTATGAAAGTATTTTCGACTCATTCTCATCAAAACAGCAGATTGCCACACCGCAAGAAGAACACTTGTGTCTCGCAATGACAAATATATATGATCATTGTCCTAAAGCAAGTAGCGCTTGCTTGGCAAAATCCCCCTGCTCATGCTACAATGAAAAAGATCATTATTATACGAACTATTTGGTGGAATCCCACCGTAGAATTTATTTTATTTAAAGAGAAACAGGAAAAATGAGCGATAAAAAATTACGCATCGTCCCTTTGGGCGGGCTGGGGGAAGTTGGCAAGAACATGATGGCGGTTGAGTATGGCGAGGATATCCTGGTCATCGATGCCGGACTGATGTTCCCTGAAAATGACATGCTGGGGATCGACTATATCATCCCCGATTTCCAATACCTGCTGGATAAGCGCCAGAAGGTGCGCGGTATCATCGTTACGCATGGTCATGAAGACCATACCGGCGCGATCCACCACCTGCTGGAGCAGATCAACGCGCCGATCTACGCCACGCCGCTGACGCGCGGCCTGGTGGAGCTTAAACTCTCGCGCGGAGGCCTGCTGAGCCAGGTGAGCCTGAACACGGTGAAAGCCGGTGAAATGGCACAGATCGGACCATTCAAGGTCGAATTCTTCCATGTGTGCCATTCCATACCCGATGGGGTGGGGTTGGGAATCGACACACCAGCGGGGCTGGTGATCCACTCGGGTGACTTTAAATTCGACCACACCCCGGTGGACAGCTGGCCGACGGATTTCGCCAAGCTGGGCGAGTTTTCGGGGCGGGGCGTGCTGGTGTTGATGTCAGACTCGACCAATGCCGATAAGCGCGGCTGGACGCCCTCAGAACGGGTGATCGAGCCGGCATTGGACCAGGTGTTCCGGACGGCCGCGGGGAGGATCATCGTAGCCACCTTCGCATCGGTCATCTCACGCATGCAGCAGGTGGCGAACATCGCCATCAACCACGGGCGCAGAATGGCGTTCGTGGGCACGAGCATGACCGAGAATATGAAGATCTCACGCAAGCTGGGCTACCTGGATATCCCGGATAGCCTGATGGTGAGCGTCGAACAGGCGCTGAAAATGAAACCGAACGAAGTCGTGCTAATGTGCACGGGTTCGCAAGGTGAGCCATCCTCGATCCTGGGGAGGCTCTCTACAGGCACCAACCGGCAGTTCGACCTGCAAGGCGGGGATACGATCGTGCTTTCGTCGCACCCGATCCCGGGGAACGAGGAAAGCGTGCACAAAGCGATCAACCGCCTGTTCAGGCGCGGGGCAAACGTGATCTATGATGCGATTGCCCCGGTGCACGTGTCGGGACACGCCAGCCAGGAAGAAGAGAAACTGCTGATCAACCTGGTCAAGCCCAGGAATTTCGTCCCAATCCACGGCGAGCTGCGCCACCTGCACCAGCATGCTGACCTGGCGCGCGAGCTGGGTATCCCGGCTGGCAATGTGTTGACGGTCGAGAACGGAAATTCGATCGAATTCGATAACGGCGTGATGAAGCTGGGTGAGAGGGTTCCGGGAGGATACGTGTTCGTGGATGGGGCTGGAGTGGGCGATATTGGACCAAGTGTAGTGCGCGAACGTGAAGCGCTGGCGCGCGACGGGATTGTGCTGGTAAACCTGGCAATCGACCGCAGCACTAGCCAGCTGAAGGAAGACGCGGAAATCATCACGCGCGGTTTTATCGTAGTCCGCAGTGCGGACGAGCTGATGACAGGGATGGGGAAGCTAATCAGGGATACGGTGCGCAGAGGCAACGACGACCTTAAGGAAGACCTGCGGAACACCTTAATGAGCTATATTTATAACGAGACCAAGCGCCGACCGATGATCTTTATCACCACCAGCCGGGAATAGATGTGAGCCAAGGAAACGATAGCCCAATCCATAGGTTCGGACAAAATTTCTGATAAACCCCCGTAACAGTCATATAAAGTTTTTTGTTGAGCAAATTCATTAAGAGGAGATTGCCACGCCGCAAGAAGAACGCTTGCGGCTTCTCACTAAAAGCAAGTGAGATTCCGCAATGACAAACGTTTAATTTTATTGTCCGATGTTTTATCTGAAAGTCCGAAATCAAATTGAGGGGAGAAAAGTAACTACGATCAGGGTCCCCGCCAGGATGATCAACACTATGGAGATTATCCAGGCGAGGATATTGAAGAGCCGCCCATTCTTAAATTTACCCATCAAGCGCTTATCGTTGATCAGCACCAGCATGGTGATCAGGATGACCGGTAGAAGCACTCCGTTGAAGGTCTGGCTGATCAACATGGCCTGGATCAAAGACTGGATGGGCAGCAGAATGATAGCAGCACCCAGTATGATCAGGGCGGTGTAGATGCCGAAGAAGATGGGGGCATCTTTTAAGTCGCGGCCGACGCTGTTCTCCCAACCGAATGCCTCGCACACCGTGTAGGAGGTGGAGAGCGGCAGGATGGCAGCGGAGAAAAGCGAGGCGTTCAACAACCCCAGAGCGAAGAGGGTGGAAGCATATTTACCGGCTAATGGACCAAGCGCCAAGGCAGCATCCTTAGCAGTTTCAATACTTAATCCATGTTGATAGATCGTGCTGGCACAGGCGATGGTGATAAATGTGGCTACAAGGACGGCAAAAAGGGAGCCAACGATTACATCCACCCGCTCGTAGGCGTAATCCTTGAGCTGAATGCCTTTATCCACTATGGAGGATTGCTGATAGAACTGCATCCAGGGGGCGATGGTGGTGCCGATGATGGTTACAAAGATGGTCACGTATCCAACGTCCATGTGGAAGGTCGGGGAAACGAACGCCTGTCCAACTTCGGACCAGTTGGGATTGGCAATCACGCCGGAGGCGATGTAAGCCAGGTAGATGGCGCTGGCGACCAGGAAAACCCGCTCGACAACCTTATAGTTGCCTTTAACGATCAAGAACCATACGGCGACGGCAGCCAAAGGCACGGAAATATATTTGCTGACCCCGAATATCTCCATGCTGGCAGCCACACCGGCGAATTCACTGACCGTATTGGCCAGATTTACGAATAACAATAAAGCGAGT
>JBGPBQ010000178.1:0-8614 GCA_041481345.1 Anaerolineae bacterium | reverse complement strand
TCATTGACCAGGATCTCCAGCTTGACCAGGTCATCCGGACGGTATTCTGCAAATTGGTAATCCAGCGAGGCATAGCCGCGCGTGCGGGATTTCAACAAGTCAAAGAAATCGACGATCAGCTCTGAGAGGGGGATTTGGAAGTTGAGCTGGACCCGGTTGGGGGCGGGGTAATCCTGCGAGATAAACACTCCACGCTTTTTCTTGGTCAGCTCCATGATCGTCCCGTAGAACTCCGTGGGGCTGAATATCTCGATGTTCATCCAAGGTTCACGGATCTGTTCGATGAGCATCTCTTCAGGTAGGTCAGCCGGCGAGTCGATCAAAATAGTCTCTCCGGTATGCAGCACAACCTCGTACTCCACCGAGGGGCTGGTAACGATGATGTCCAGGTCGTACTCGCGTTCCAGGCGTTCCTGGATGATCTCCATGTGAAACAAGCCCAGGAAGCCACAGCGGAAGCCGAAGTTAAGCGCCTGTGAAGTCTCAGGCTCGAAAACCAGGGAGGCATCGTTAAGCTGCAGCTTATCCAATGCATCCTTCAGGTTAGCGTAATCTTCACCTTCCACCGGATACACGCCGGCGAAAACCATCGGCTTGACCTTACGATAACCCGGCAGGGGAGCTTCAGCAGGGTTCTCAGTGCTGGTGATCGTATCACCCACCCGGCACTCGTGCACGGTCTTCAACCCTGTGGCAATATAACCCACCTCGCCTGCCACCAGGTCTTGGACGGGGCGCAGGTCAGGCGCAAATATTCCAATCTCGACCGGCTTGACGTCAAAACCGGTCGCCATAAGGTGCAGAGAGTCGGTATAGTGGATCCTGCCATCTATTAAGCGCACGTACGCCACCACCCCTTTATACGAATCGTAGTGCGAGTCAAAGATGAGCGAGCGCAAGGGGGCAGTTTCATCACCTTTTGGGGGTGGGACTTCCTTGACGATGACTTCCAGCACCGCCTCGATGTTGGTCCCTTCCTTGGCGGAGATACGGATAACCTCACCCGGAGGCGTGCCCAACAGGTTGCTGATATCCTGCGCCACCTCATCAGGGCGGGCAGAAGGCAGATCGATCTTGTTGATGATGGGGATGATTTCCAGATCGGCTTCCAGGGCGCTGTAAAGGTTGGCCAGCGTCTGGGCTTCGATTCCCTGGCTGGCGTCCACAACCAAGAGTGCGCCCTCGCAGGCTTCCAGGGCGCGGCTGACTTCGTACCCAAAATCCACATGCCCGGGGGTATCGATCAGGTTCAGCTCGTACTTCTCCCCATCTTTGGCTGTATAGCTCATCCGCACCGCAGAGGCCTTGATGGTGACGCCCTTTTCGCGCTCAAGCTCCATGCTGTCCAGGATCTGCTCGGTGGTGTCGCGGTCGGAGACCGTACCGGTGAGATGCAGCAGACGGTCGGCCAGGGTCGACTTACCGTGATCGATATGGGCAATGATGCAAAAGTTTCGAATATGTTCCGAGGTCATTGACGCGGAATAGTATAACCGATTTTAACAATTGGAAGAACCGCCGCCTGGTCAGCCCTCTTTATCTACCCCTAACCCAGCTGAATCAGCCAGCTCCTCAATGGAAGCCGATTGCTCGCCTGATGCTTCCAGCCAGACCAGGAACTCCACATTCCCCTTCGGCCCGGTGAGGGGTGAGCGGATCAACCCCCACACCGCGTATCCGAGCTCTCGAGCAAAGCCCAATATGTCCAGCAATACCTGGTGATGGATGAGGGGGTCGCGGATCACACCTTTACTGCGCCCCACCTGCTGGCGACCGGCTTCGAATTGGGGTTTGATTAGGGCGATGATCGATCCCTTTGGGATTTTAGCATCCTCACCTTCTTTGAACAGCCAATCTTTCACCACCGGCAGCATAATCTTCAAAGAAATGAAGGACACATCCATAGTGATGATCTCTACCGGCTCCGGCAGGACTTTGACGTAGCGCGCATTGGTCTCCTCCATGACCACCACGCGCGGGTCGCGGCGCAGCCTCCAATCCAGAATGCCGTGACCGACATCAATGGAATATACCCTGTCTGCTCCGTGTTGGAGCAGGCAATCGGTAAAACCACCGGTTGAAGCACCCACATCGGCGCATCTGCGCCCAACAACGTCAACACCGAAAGCCTGCAGCGCCGCTTCCAGCTTCTCACCGCCGCGTGAGACGAAACGCGGCCCGTGTTCGACTTCCAAGTGCACATCCGCAGGTACATTGGCGGCTGCCCTTAGCATCACCTCCCCGTTCACACGCACCTGCCCTGCCATGATCAGGCGCTGTGCCAGTGAGCGACTCTCCGCCAGCCGGCGTTCCACCAACAGCAGATCCAACCGGATTTTTCTCACCTGCATATCTTAACCCAGATTTGAGTGATGAGACCCCTGATTCTCCTTTCCTGAATCTACGATTCTCAGGTAAACTAATATCAGAAGACCATGTCGATCACCTGGGTAAAACCACTCCTCAAGACCATGCGTCCCCGCCATTGGGTGAAAAACGGGCTGCTGTTCATCCCCATTGTGTTCGATAAGCAGCTGACCAACTGGCCTGCTCTTACCCGCACCATTTTAGGTTTTATCCTGTTTTGCTTGCTTTCCAGCGTCATCTACATCATTAATGACCTGGTGGACCTGGAAGCTGACCGGAAGCATCCACTCAAAAAGCTCCGCCCATTGCCATCGGGCACTTTAAAAATACGTACAGCGAAAGTAGCCGGGATTGTGCTCGCCGTGATCATATTTATCCCAGCTACGCTGTTATCCCTCGAGTTCGCCCTGATCGGCCTGGCCTACCTGGTGCTCAACCTGGCATACTCAGCCTGGCTAAAGCATGCTCCCATCCTGGATGTGATGATCCTGGCCAGCTTCTATGTATTACGCGTGGCAGCTGGAGTATCCCTGATCACCGTTCACCGCTTTTCGCCATGGTTATACGTCTTCACCACCTTCCTGGCGCTGTACCTGGGGATCGGCAAGCGGCGCGCAGAGCTGAACCTGCTGGCGGAAGAGGCCAATACCCACCGCAAATCCCTGGGGGAATATACCCTGCCGCTGCTCGACCAGCTGATCCTGATCGTATCCAGCAGCTCCATCATCACCTACAGCCTGTACACATTTTCGGCTCCCAACTTGCCAGCGAACGATGTCATGATGCTGACCATCCCGTTTGTGATCTATGGCATCTTCCGCTACCTCTATCTCCTGCAGGTGAAACACTACGGCGGTGAGCCGGAGGAGGTCCTCCTGACGGATCGACCGCTCCAGGCGACCATTGTGCTGTGGATGCTCGCAGTGCTGGTCATTTTCTATCTCATCCCCGCTTAGTGTGTAACTGCAAAGGTAGAACGAGATGCCAGCTTTCTCTGCCTCTGCTCCCGGAAAAGTGATCCTGTTCGGTGAACACGCGGTGGTGTATGGTCGCCCGGCGATCGCTGCGCCCGTCTTACAGGTAAGAGCGAAAGCCATCGTCATCGCCGAACCGAGAAGCCCGACCGGAATGGTGAGGCTCATCGCTCACGATATTGGATTGGAAACTACCCTGGCAAACCTATCAGAGGATCACCCGTTGGCAGTCGTGATCCGGAAAGCTGCGACTGCCATGAATCTGAATCATATCCCGGCCTGCAGCATAAACATTACATCCACTATCCCCATTGCAGGTGGGATGGGCTCGGGAGCAGCGGTCTCAGTGGCGGTCTTGCGCGCCTTATCCGCTTCAGTGGGCCATCCACTAAGCGATCAGCAAATCTCTGAACTGGTTTACGAAGCAGAAGTGATCTATCATGGTCATCCATCTGGGATCGATAATACCGTGATCACCTATGCCAAACCAGTGTATTTTGTCAAAGGAAAACCGATCGAAATCCTGCCGGTAAAGCGGCCGTTCACTTTGGTCATCGCTGATACCGGCGTTCGAAGCCCAACCGCAGTTGCAGTCGGCGATGTTCGGGAGGCCTGGGAAAGCGACCCCGAACGATTCGAGAAGCTTTTCGATGCAGCCGGAGCGATTGCAGTTGCTGCGCGCAAATCGATAAAATCAGGCAAGGTTGAGATCCTCGGATCCCTGATGAATGAAAACCAGACATTGTTGCAGCAGATGGGAGTCTCATCCCCTGAGCTGGATGCCCTGGTCGAGGCGGCCATATCGGCAGGCGCTATGGGAGCCAAGCTGTCAGGTGCCGGGCGTGGGGGGAGTATGATCGCCCTGATAGCACCTGAAGCTTCATATGAGGTGACCAAAGTTCTGTTGAGGGCAGGCGCGGTAGGCACGATCGTGACGGATATCGGCAAGCCATGAGCACAAGACTGGTGTTTCTCAAGTTGGGCGGGTCGCTGATCACTGTAAAAGACAGTCCGCACACACCCCGACCGGAGGTGCTAGACCGCCTGGCATCCGAGATAGCCGAAGCCCATTCCGCTGACCCGGACCTGCAAATTTTACTGGGACATGGCTCCGGCTCCTTTGGGCACGTACCGGCCAATCAATACGACACCCGCCGGGGGGTGAAATCGGCTGAAGAATGGCGCGGGTTTGTCGAAGTCTGGCGCCAGGCAGCGGAATTGAACCGCCTGGTGATGGACGCCATAGCAAAAGCAGGTCTCCCTGCGCTCGCGTTCCCGCCCTCGGCGGCAGTCACTACCCGCCAGGGAAGAGTGACCGCCTGGGACCTCGGCCCGCTGCAGAGCGCCCTCCGGAATGGGTTGATCCCGGTGATCTATGGCGATGTGGTCTTCGACCAGGCGCTGGGCGGGACCATTTTATCCACCGAAGACCTGTTTGCCCACCTGGTGCCTCAACTAAAACCCAGCTGGCTGCTGTTCGCAGGGCTGGAACCCGGAGTGTGGCGTGAGTATCCAGCCAACTCCGTACTCTTGCCTGAGATCACACCAGCGAGCTTTCCGCAGGTTGAAATGGGGCTGAAGAACTCGGCTGCCACAGATGTAACCGGCGGGATGCTGGGCAAGGTACGCCAGGTGTTGTTAGTGGTCAGCGAAGTCCCCGGATTAAAAGCCTCCATCTTCACAGGCGAGGTTCCCGGCAATGTTCGCCGTTCTCTCCTCGGAGAGGAGCTGGGTACGGTGATCCATAATCACCAGGACGAAAGCCCGACCCATCGAGACGGGTTATAATATGGTTTGGATAAATCAAGTCCAATAAGTCCATTCAAGGGCAGGAATATGTACTTTACGCGAAAAGAATTGGAAAATATCGAAGACCAAAGCCTGGCGCCGTATGGCATCCGCAGCAAAAATACCAAGGGGCGTTGTTACCCGGAGGAAGAAGCGGAGTACCGCACGGCTTACCAGCGCGACCGCGACCGCATCCTGCATACCACCGCCTTCCGGCGCCTGGAATATAAGACCCAGGTATTCATCAACTACGAGGGTGACTATTACCGCACCCGCCTGACCCATACGCTGGAGGTGTCCCAGATCGGCAGGACGATCGCGCGTGCCCTGGGTGCCAACCCTGAGCTGACCGAGGCGATCTGCCTGGCGCATGACCTGGGGCACCCGCCCTTTGGGCACAACGGAGAGACCACCCTGGCGCGCCTGATGAAAGACCACGGCGGATTTGACCATAACAAGCAATCCCTGCGTATCGTCGCCAAGCTGGAGCAGCGCTACCAGGATTTCCCAGGACTCAACCTGACCTGGGAAGTACGCGAGGGGATCGTCAAGCATGAGTCGGAATATGATATCGCCGACGCACGCGAGTACGATGCCGACCTGAGAGGTCACCTGGAAGCCCAGATCACCAACATCGCCGATGAGCTTTCTTACACAGCTCACGATCTGGATGATGGGTTGCGTTCGGGGATGATCAACACCCATATGCTCGAAGGTATCACCCTGTGGGAGATCCTGGTGGAAAGCATCAGCTGGCGCGGGCAGGTCTTGGATGATCTTGCGCGCCACCGCATGATCCGCAACCTGATCGATATGGAAGTGAGCGATATGATCTACGCCACCGATAAGCAGCTGCGTGAAAGCGGTGTGCGCAGCGTGCTCGAGCTGCAAAGCCTGCCGTACAACGTGGTCACTTTCAGCGAAGAAATGCACCAGCGCAACCGGCAGCTGAAGGACTTTCTGTACAGCAACCTGTACCGCCACCACCGGGTGGTGCGCATGGCGGTCAAAGCCGAGCGGATCATCAGCGACCTATTCAAGGCATATGTACAGGAGCCGGCGATCCTGCCCAACCACGTCCAGGAATGGACCAAAGAACGCGGCCTGGAGCGAACGGTGTGCGACTACATTGCTGGGATGACCGACCGGTTCGCGGTGGAGGAATACCAAAAGCTGTTCGACCCTGTGATGAAACCCTGATAGGAAGTACTATGGAACAGGATGTCTACTTAACCCCTGAAGGTGCTGAGAAGCTGAAGGCTGAGCTGGAAGTGCTCAAAGGCCCAAAGCGAGATGAGATTGCCAAGCGGCTTCGCTCTGCTATCCAGATGGGCGACCTGTCGGAAAACGCGGATTACCATAAGGCAAAAGAGGACCAGGGATTCATGGAGGGCAGGATCCAGGAGCTGGAGTACCTCTTAGGGAATGCCAAGATCATTGATGTCAGCGATGAACCGACGGATACCGTGCAGGTGGGGTTACGCGTCACCGTCCAGGAGGGCGACTACCCGGCGGAGACCTACTTCCTGGTGGGTGCTACTGAGGCTGACCCGCGCAATGGGAAAATCTCGAACGAGTCTCCCATCGGGAAGGTGCTGCTGGGGGGTCGGGTGGGCGACGAGGTGACCGCCAGCACGCCAGGTGGGGAAATCAAGCTAAAAATTCTCAAAATTGAGTGATTAAAAAAACGAGTGGATTGGTCAGCACCAATCCACTCTTGATTTTAAGGGAAATAACAGTTTACTGCTTCTGCCAGATGGCCAGTTCGAGCACAAGCGAGTCGAAGTAGCTGCTCTCGGGCATGGCTCCCTGCCCGTAAGCCATATCCACCACACGCGCAACCAGGCGCAGGGTGGCGGTTTCGAGGATGGTCTGCCCGCCTGTGTTAGCCTGGAAGGGCTCACCCTTGGCTTCTAATTTCTGCCGGATGGTCGGGTCATTGAAGGCGTGCGCACTCATCAGCACCTTGGTCACCGTCTGGATGTCGTTTTTATCGAACAGCCAGACTTCGAAGGCAGTCACCTTCTTCGGAACGCCCACGCCGATAGTCTCAGAGATGCCGACCCCACACTCACCCAGGAATTCACCGGAGGGGCTATCGATGCTAAAGGAGTCGTCGAACAGGTCATCCCCTCCCTTATAAGAGGCCATGAATTGGACCATAGGAGCCTGCTCGCTGGTGGCGGGTACACTCGCCCACTCCGTAGGAGCGGCTTCTTCGGTGGAGGTCATTGGTGATATAGGAGCCAAGGTGTCGGTGCGCTTACGACTCTGGAGCACGAAGTAAACTACGATCGCTGCGCCCACCAGCAAAGTGACCACGCACATCCCGATCAGCAGGTTGGTCAGATTAGACCGGACTCCTTTTGTTGCGGCTGAGGCTGCGGTAGGAGTGACACCTGGGGCAGAGGTCTGCGCAGGAACCTGGGCGGTGGAGGACACAGCGGCCCCATACTGGGTGATCAGGTTAGGGTCGATATTCCCCGGGTTTGACTTCACCAGAGCCAGCGTATCTGCTGCAAATTTGCCCAGGGCGTCATATTCCGCCTTAGCAGTGGCGGCATCACCCGTGGCGCCGTAGGAAATGATCGACATGCGCATCCACCAGTCCTGATAGCCGGAATGAAGGTTGGAGGGAGCGGCGTCGTACCATTGGACTGGCCACAACCACCAGCCAAGCACAACCAGACCGACGAACAACCCCACCACCAGGCCAACAATTGCTCCTACGAGGGGCCGTTTAGCATATTCACTGATTTGTGACGTCGTAGTTGGGTTCGTCTGTGGTTGTTCTGTCTGAGTTTGGTCCATCTGATTTTGGTCCATCTGATTTTGGTCCATCTTTAATCTCCGAGCCTAAGAGTCTAATGGAAAGATATGTTAATTATATTAAGATGGGTCTAACGGTTCTAATTTTAGACGATAGTGATTAAAAATGCAACACTCTTTGACCATTGGGTGTTGGTTGCAAGAGAGGTGCCAAGTGGGGTATTTCAATGTTTGTGGTCCCCAATCCGAACGGTTTATTGTTGATAGGGGATTCAGGATGGATTTCTCCTCCCCCAATTCCTAAAACCTGGAATTGGGGGAGGCGGGAGGGGTATCTTTGTGGTGGGATTGTTGCTCCCTGGGTAGTTTCGGTCTTGTAGGGGCGGATCTAAATAACATCCGGGAGGTTCCACCTCAACCCATCAGCTAACTTACCTTTCCCTCTTCACCTGAATGCGACCCGCCTTAAGCTGTAGCACGGCAGGAAAAGCCATGGAGGTGCTAGAGCAGATGCGGTGTCAATAGCCGGGCGAAGTTTACCACCCATAGTCGGGTCATGTTTACCACCCATGATCGGGTGGATGTTTACCACATTACTGCCAATGATCAAGATTTAGCTTTCAATAAAGCCTCCTTTCGACGGGATAGCTGGCGATAACTTTCGCCCTGGATGGTCACGGCATGGGCATGGTGAGTCAGGCGATCCAGCGCAGCCG
>JBGPBQ010000177.1:0-8657 GCA_041481345.1 Anaerolineae bacterium | reverse complement strand
TGTCAAGCTCATCGAAGTAGCGTTTATTGAACTCACACCATTTGTCTGGGTCGTGCCCGTACCAGTGGCGTAGCTTATCACTGGGGGCGGCCTCCTTAACCCAGGCTTGCATTTTAAGGACTTCTTTTTTCACCCCTCTGGGCCATAGATGGTCGACTAAAAACCTCTGCCCGTCTTCCGCCAAGGCAGGGGTATATACCCTTTTTACACTGATCATAGGATACTCCTAGGTTTCCAGTAATTGGCTCTTCAAAGTATGCGACAGCCAGGCCTGGTACTCGTCCACCGACCAACCTGAATGCCGGACGAGCTCGTCGAATACCTGAGGCAGGCACAACGCCTGCAGGATGGATGCGGCATGAGTGGCATCCAAGCCTGGATGCAGGTGGGGTTCCATGCTTTTAGCGAAGTTCTGCAGCCCCTCCCGCCTGCCGACCAATGCCTGCGACAGCTCGGCGGCCGCCCTGGGGTCAGCTGCAGCTGCGCCAGTATAAATGGCGGTCACTTCTGCGCCCATTTCCCACTGCTTTCGCGTGGCTTCGGCCAGCTGCTCCAAGCGGTCCTCTGGTCTGGCAGTCTTTTGGCTGCTGTTGAGCAACTCCCGGATGTGGGTGCGTTCGTGCCAGGAATCACGGATCGCCCTCAGGATGCCGCGCTTCGAGCCGAAGATGGCGTAGACTGTGCTGGTGGCCACCCCGGCGCGTTCGGCTATGGACTCGATGGTGGTGCAGATGTAACCCTGCTCCAGGAACAGGACCTGCGCAGATGCCACGATCATGCTGCGGGTAGCCTGAGCCTGTCTTTGTCGAGGGGTGGATTTGATTGGGCTATTGACATCTGTCATCGGCTGTAGTATACCTATACTCATTATAGTTAGACTATATTATATTAGGTGTGAAGTAAAATGTCAAGAGATGAGGCATTTAGTACGATCGTGATCGGTGGGGGTCAGGCAGGACTGGCAGCGGGTTATTATCTCACCCAAAACAAAAAAACTTTATCGTCCTGGACGAAAACATGCGCACAGGTGAAGCCTGGCGCAGAAGATGGGACAGCCTGCGCCTGTTCACTCCCAGTCAGAACAACAGCCTGCCCGGGATGAAGCTGCCTAAACCTGATTTCTACTTCCCGACCCAGGACGAGGTAGCTGATTTTCTGGAGACTTATGCCAGGCATTATTCGCTCCCGGTGCGCTATGGCGTGAAAGTGGACGGGTTACAGCGCAATGAAAAGGGATATCACATCTCTTCCGGGGAGGCAGGCTATCACACCAGTAATGTAATCGTCGCCACCGGGGCATTTCACACACCCATGATCCCCTCACATGCCCAAGAGCTTAACCATGGCATGTTCCAGCTGCATTCGGTAGCCTATCATAACCCGCAGGATGTTCCGGCACAGAATGTGATTGTGGTGGGGGCGGATGCAAAATATATCACCCGCCAAATTATTGGTAATTAATCCACTATTGGGAAGGGTTCAATTATGGAGAGTATTACAGCTAAGCCAACCACAACCGATGAATACATCGCCCAGTTTCCGGACGATGTGCAGAAACTCCTGCAAAAGGTCAGGGTGGTGATCAAAGAATCCGCGCCCGGTGCGATGGAAAGGATCAGCTACGCAATGCCAGGCTTTTATTTAGACGGCATGCTGGTCTGGTTTGCCGGGCATAAGACTTACATTGGATTCTACCCAACCGGAGAAGGGATTGAGGCCTTCCAGAAAGAGATCTCAGCTTATAAATGGTCAAAAGGGGCGGTGCAGTTCCCGTTGGACCAGCCTATCCCTTATGATTTGATCCGCAAGATTGTGAAGTATCGGGTGGAAAGAAATTCGAAGTAAGAATGGAGTGGTAGAACGAACAGGCAACCAGGCTAACATGTGATGAGGGGTTTAGGGGGCTGGTCCTTTACTTTTGGGACAGCCCCTAATTTGTATTCCGGTCAGAAACACTACTCCGAACTCTTAACCACCCTTCACTGCATCTAGCGATTAACCATTGGCAAGAATGACGATAGGATTATCAGGAACGGGTCATACTCATATGATCCGACGTCACAAACGGAGATGCCATCACCATTTCCATCCAATGGGCGCAGGAAGCCGCGTTGATCCGTGGTGA
Source organism: Anaerolineae bacterium (assembly GCA_041481345.1). GTDB lineage: Bacteria > Chloroflexota > Anaerolineae > Anaerolineales > UBA4823 > FEB-25. The sequence continues at coordinate 6,532 of JBGPBQ010000177.1, read as the reverse complement.
GGGGATTCCCGAGCTGGTCCAGGCAGCCGTCCGGGTTGCCGCCATCAATCGCAGGGCTGCCTGCATACAGCCTGTGAGTGTAGGTTGGCCCTCCGTTATATCGTAGCGGAGCTATATCGGGGTCGACGTTGAGCTGGTCGCTGACGGTGCTACTGATGGTGCAGCCTGTGGTTTCACCGATGATGTTGTTGCCTTGAGAGGTGATTGGTCCATAGCAATCTGACCCATCCGCAGCAGAATTTCCAGCCAGGATGGAATTCGCCATTAATATCTGACCACCATCAGTATTGTCCATGTATATGCCGCCACCCGAGTTATCCGCCTGGTTGCCGGTAATGGTGACGTTCCTGAGGGTCAAGATTTGATCAGCCACACCCACATAAAAAATCCCTCCACCGGCATACGTATAATTATTTAAATTTCCGCTGATCGTGCTGTTGACAATGCTGGCGCTCTGTTGGTAAATCCATATTCCAGGGCCATGAGCATTATTGCTGATCGTGCTTTCAGTGATCGTTAATGGTCCAAATTCACTATCGATGCCAGGACCGGAATAATCTCGAATTGTGCTTCTGGAAACCGTCAATGGTCCAAAACTTAAGATCCCGACACCCATGAAACCGGCGTCGTAAGTATATTGCACGATGCAGTTATCGATCTTGAGCGTTCCCCAATTCACAATCCCGCCAGCGTTTGAACTACCAGATCCATTTTGGATGATGAAGTACTCGATATCTACACTCGCAGCTTGCACAATCTCAATCCCCTGGCGGATGCCCTGCCCATCAATGGTGGTCCGGCCGGTCCGGTTGGTGAATGCCTGGTCCCAGCCCCCGGATAGCGAAATGTCCTTATCGATGTAAACGGCCTCTTCTCCATACCCGTAAAAAGTTTCCGCCGTCACGTCGATGGCGTCACCAGCGGCAGCTCTATACAGTGCGCCGTTGATCGTCCCACAGGCGGTAGCTGGGGTGAGGCAGTCATAACCATCATAGCCACCCTTGGTAACATAACGAATGCTTGCGGCTGAGACTGAGGGCGAAGAAGTGCTGGCCGCCAGTAGAACCAATACCAATGCAAAGACGGATATTTTCATAAGCCTGATCATATGTCCTTCCTTTCCCAAGGAGAACTCAACGGCATGAAAGCAATTGGAATGCTTAACCAGCTTCATCTCCCGGTTTGATCTTGCTCTCGTAAACTTCTTGCTCCCGGCGGTCTTTGGCAGCCCCCTCTTTATCCTCCAGCTTTTCGCGGGCTATCGCCCGGGCAGCATAGCCCCGTGCTACCCCCGGCCAATTCTCGATAGGCGCGAGGATTTTCAGGGCACGCGTGGCGATCTCGATCACTTCAGTTGGCTTCCTCTTGACCAGCCCGGCGTTCGCCAGGTCGGCTTGCAGGATCCAATACCAGCCCAATCCCTGCTTGTGGTCGTAACTTTCGCCTTTCTCGAATGCTTGCCGTGCGTTATCAAGCAGCTTCGAGCCTTCATCCATTTTCCCGGCGACGATCAGGTTGGTACCGTTGGACATCAAGGATCGCCCCAACGTGATCTCATCTCCCGCAGCGCGCGCTGCGGCGATCTCACGCTTGCCAAGCTCGAGCGCCTCCTGCGGTTTATCCAGCTGCCGCAGGATATTCCCCTGGCGCATCAGGCAGTAGGATAACACGCGCTGCTGGTCCGCATAAGCCGGGTTATCCACCCCGATACCCAAGGCCTCAAGTTTTCCTTCGGCAGCCTGATAGGCTTGAAGGGCTTTTTCAAGCTCTTCGTTCACTTCTGAGTCCCATAATGCTGCTTCGATCTGATTTTCTATTTCTTTGATCTTTTCTGATAGTTCTGTCATAAGATATTCTCCAGGATTATGCAACGACTTGTTTTTATGTCGCGTTCATTATAATGTGCATGGTGTCTGGACTGTGTCAGATGTATTGATTATGCAGAATTCTACTATAATTGAATACTATTCGACCTGCACGGTGATTTTGATGTTTACAATTTATATTTTTCTCATAATGTTCATCTGTGTAACGATCAATCTCTGAAGTATCATCCTTCACATGACGGGTCTGGTAGCCACTGCGAACCTTCTGAAAGAACATTACTGGCCGCTGATAAAAAGCCGTCAAACATTCTTGTTAACGCTCACCGGAGTGGCTGGATACCTTTGCCGCCTGTCCCCTCCACTCGATTGGCTGCTTTTTTCAGGTCTACTGGTTAGCCTGCTTTTAACCATCAGCGGCTGTACCGTCCTCAATATGCTGTTGGATCGAGATATCGACCGTAAAATGGTCCGCACCCGCCAGCGCCCTTTGGCTACCGGGCAGGTAAACCCCACCACCGCTATGTTCCTCGGTTCCATCCTGATCACATTGGGATTATTAGTGGCAGTTTCCATTTCCCGGTTATATTTTGGCATTATTTTGGCGGGGGTTAGTTTGAATGTGCTGGTGTATACCCTGTGGCTCAAGCGTCGTTCAGCCTGGTCCATCCTGTGGGGCGGACTCGCTGGCGGGATGCCCATTCTGGCAGGGAGCGTTCTGGCAATTGGCCGTATCGATGCCCTTGGGGTTTTGCTGGCGCTGGTGATTGTGTGTTGGATTCCCAGCCACAACCTGACCTTGAGCACGCTTCATATGGCAGATTATCTTGATGCTGGCGTCCCCACCTTGATGAGCCGCTATGGAACCACCGCAGTAAACCTACTAGTGACCTTTTCCAGCCTGCTGGTCGCCATACTGGTAATACTTGTCAGCAATCAGCTTGGTTTTTCTGGGCTGGTGCTGGCTTTTATGTTCATCACCAGCCTCGGATTGGTAAGCCTGGGTGTGTTCACATGGATTAATCCATCAATAAAACTTACTGCTTTCATGTACAAATATTCATCATTGTATATGCTGGTATCCATGTTGGTGCTGTCTTTCAGTGGGTTGGTGCGCTAATTGCCTGCAGCTGGCCACAATGGATGCATAACGAAGCGTAACCACAGATAGTTTAAGTAAACTATCCTGCTTCACAATAAATAACCTGCGCAGGAGAATGCTATGACTCATGATAATACAGATGGAAATGTAAGTGTCGCCTTCTGGCATCGGAATCTCTTGATCGTGGGGGCAACATTTTCGGTTCTATTGATCGCCATGGGGGGTGTCTTGTGCGTCACACAATCCATCCGCAACTGCCCCGACTGGCCGGGATGCTTTGGCACCTTCATCCCACCCTCGCAGCCTGGTCCGATCCTCGAATACACCCATCGAGCGCTGGCTGCGATCAGCGGATTGCTTATCCTTGCAGCCGCCATCACCGGATTGGTCCGGTCGCCGCGTATACCTTCAATTACCATCCCGCCCCTGCTGTCGGTGGTCTTGGTGGTGGAGGTGAGCTACTTTGGGGCTCAGGTCGTTTTACATGGGCTTGCCCCAGGATGGGCGGCGGTGGATGTTGGGTCAGCGCTGCTCGTGGTGGCGCTCATGGTCTCTGCCGCTGTGACTGCCTGCTCAATTCGTGCTCATCCTGGGAAGGCAGTCAGGCTTTCTTTCAGGAGTCTATTATCAAGACTTGTCTTAGCGGCTACAGTAATTGTGTATGGCATCCTGGTCAGCGGGATCTTGGTGGCGGGTAAGAGCTCCATCACCGCCTGCCTGGGCTGGCCCATCTACAGCCTACGCTTGATCCAGTCGGATGGGCATACGGTAGCGAATACCCTCCGCTGGATCTTTTCTTTCATTGGCACCATCCTGCTCATCACGGTCGTGGTGGTTGCCTGGCGAAACAAGCGGGAACAACCTGCCCTCTTCAAGCATGCTGCCTGGTTGGGGGTTGTCGCCCTGCTCGAAGCGCTTGTGCAGGTGCTACTGTTGGGATTCGGCCAGCATGTTTCTCTCCTGATAGTCTATACTGTCACCGCGGCACTATTCTGGGCACTGTTAGTAGCACTTTTAGTCAGGGCTGGTTTGGAAGAAGCAAGTACTTGATCTAATCGAAACACAACAAGTAGGTTATTCCTTACAGGCGGGAATTAAATCCTAAAAATCAATAAATTGACTATTTTTAACGAAAACAATTAATAGCATTTTCATCTTATTTGGAACATATTTGGGGTAATTATCGTTAAAATTGGGAAAGGAAATGAAGGGAAATAAAATGAACGCTAAAACAATCTTTGCAATAGTACTTACTTTGACCTTATTGACCGCGTGTGCTCAAACGACAACGCCGGGAACCACTCCACCCCCAGGATCGGTCGCCACCCCCACGCCGGTCATTGGTAACCCACCTCCCACGGAGGTACCAACCGACGTGGTACCAACGCCGACCCACATCCCGGTTGATCTGACGCCAGCTCAGCTGGCAGCTATCCAGGCGGTGTCGAAGAAATATAACCTCCCCGTCGAGCAGATCCATATTGCCAACACAGAATCCGTAACCTGGCCAAGCGGCTGCCTGGGGGTAGTCCTCCCCGGGGTCATGTGCACCGATGTGGTGACTCCGGGCTTTCGCATTATGCTGACCGCTAATGGGCAGCAGTTTGAAATGCACACCAACCAGGATGGCTCGAGCGTGATTGATGCCGCCCAGCAGCTGGCTATGCTTGGGTTTGTGGTCCAGACAACCGATCATAACATCCAGATTGTCAACCCCAATATACCTCTCGGACCGACCTACAACCCAGCTTTCAATGGCTTTTTACCCACAGGCGGTGCAATCTTGGGGACCGCCTATGTGCTCGACTATACCACCCAGGCTAAAGTTGTTGCAGTGGATGCGAATGGATCGCATGACCTGACCTTCATCCAAAAACCAACCTACGGGCTGGCTCTCCGGCGAGGAGGCCTGGGCACACAACCGCTGCTTGCCTGGGGAACCCAACTCACCGATAGCACCCACCCGTCCTCTCTTCAAATCAGCGCCCCCGATGGCTCTCAGCTCGAAACGCTCTTGACCTTGGACGCTGGTACCAATCCACCCGTGGCTCTGGTGGCGGAGCTCTGGTCTGCCGATGGACAGTCGCTCTACTTTAGCAAGGAGCCAGTCGGGATTGGCGGATATATCTTGTTTGGAGGTGCTACGAATTTATACCAGATCAATATCACCACGAAGCAGGTAACCGAAGTCCTTCCTCTGAATCCTGATACTCACAAAGGGATATGCCTGGATGCGATCTCAGGAGACTACCGGTTTGTGGCTGATCACTGCACCCAGAATGTAATCACCGTCCGTGACTTGCAGAATGGTGGAACGACCATCATACAGGCTCCTCCAGACGTGACTGGTTACCAGCGAATGGGCAGCGCCCGCTTCAGCCCGACAGGTGATCGGGTGGCATTTGCACTGGCGAAAAGCGATCCCAACAACGAGCAAGGTTGGGTGGCAGTCGGCCTAAGCTCGGGCGGACCGGCAAAGATGATCCTGATCGGGGAAGCAGGGAGCTATTACACCGTCCAGGGGTGGCTGGATGACCAGACCCTCCTGGTGCAGCTCAATTCGAGCATCGGACCCCAGTTGTTCACCGTCGGGACAGATGGCTCGAATCCCACCAAGGTGGCAGATGGTAGTCTGCTCACCATAATTGACAATCGCTAGATCGATGGGGTTGAATGATAACTATCAATCAAGGTTGTCAGAGGATGATTTAGCCTCCAGAAGGAAAATTTAAAGTAGAAAAAGCCTGTACAAATCCCGAGTCGCATGTGTACAGGCTATTTTATTTAATTATCGTAGGCGCTTTATGGCATTAGTTAAATTAATCCCCTGGCGACATTGTCTCAGGGGTTGTGGTTGTGGCGGGCAGATTACTCCTGCTGCGATTTCGATAGATACTGATTCCGCATATGATCGTCAAGATAAGCAGGGGCACCATAAGTCCAAATTCATCCCCTCTTGCTACCGGATCATCGAATTCATAGAAAAACGTTGAGGTCTTTACGATAGCGGTAATCAAAAGTAGGATAAACGGGAACCAGGAGGACTTATATCGGTTCCTCGCCGTGAAATACCAGGCCGCTCCAATAATGGCGAGGATGACGATAAATATATCATCGGCTTTATCCCGCCATTCGACTTCATTAAAAAATTCACCAATCAACCCGATACCAACAAAACCCAATAAACCGGTTATGAGCATGTTGTATCCCTTGTTGATGGCTTCGCGTGTGGTTATCTCCATATTTATTTCTCCATTCCCCCGTTTTAGTTAAAATACTTGCACGTCGTTGACATGCCTCAAAATTATATCATAAATTAGATAATATCTATCCTGTTTATTGCAGAGCATTTTGGCTCAATAGTCTATCTTTCCTTTCGGGTGCGTAGAAGAGTGACGGATAAAATTCTAGCCCCAATCTTACTTGCCTGGAGTAGTGCTGGGTGCTCGTTTTTCACCCTTGGCCTAGAGCTTCTTGATCACCTCGCGAGACCATCTGGTTCAGGCATACCGCATTCAGCATTGTGGACAATGGCGACAATATAGAGTAAAATGATTATAATATTGGTGCCAATTATGATATTGGTACACCTCATTTTATCTACACT
>JBGPBQ010000176.1:0-8658 GCA_041481345.1 Anaerolineae bacterium | reverse complement strand
GGGTGACAGCAAAGGTAATGGTAATGGGGATGCCGGTCGAGATATCGCCATTCCACGTAACTGCCCCATCGGAGAAACCGACCGCACCGGAAGAGGCCCAAGCTGAGCCTGGGACATAGGCGGCTTCGGTCGGGATGGGATCGTTAACCTGGTTATTGGGCACATTGTCAAGGCTATTGAGGCGGATCGAATAAGTAAAGGGCTCGAAGCGGTTTACCCAGGCGGGGGCACCCTTTTGACCCTGGACAGAATTCACGCGTTGGGTATAGATATCTTCCTGATTGCGGCGCGTATCCACCCAGGCTGGGAAGACGAAATCATTGGTTGCCGCCAGACCACTGTAATCACCGATGAACGGGGTGGAAAAACCGCCGATACTTGAGTCAGACGTGACTTCACTCATGCGCTGGTTGGAGCTAAAGGTAAGCCCTCCATCGGTTGAAGCGGTGACATACTCATCAAAAAGAAGAGGTTGGATAAAGGGGGTGGGGTCGAGGCGGGAATCATACCAGCCAACGTATAACTTGCCATCGGGGGCAACATCCATCCAGGGGAAGAATTGGTGGGCATCGTTATACGATGGGTCGTCGTTGATACGGACAGGCGTGCTCCAGGTAGAGCCACCATTGGTGGAGCGGGTGAAATAAATATCCGCATCCACATTGCGATAATCACTCCAGGCGACGTAGATAGTGCCGTTATTCGGGTCAACTGCCATGGTGGGGAAGGAATTATCGCGAAAACCGCCACCCGGCAGAGGGCTGGGGATTTCGTAAACCAAGGCGACCGGGAAAGGAGATCCGAAGGATAAGCCGCCGTTGGTGGATTTCGCCATACGAATTCCGCCTGTATCGTAATTGAACCAGGTGACGTATAAAATGCCATCAGGTCCAACAACAGGCAGAGACCCCTGGTTATCAGAGTAATTCGTATCACTGATTCGGAATGGAACAGAGTATGTTGCGCCTCCATCGGTTGAGCGTGAGAAAAATATCGGAGTGCCAGTGCTAAAGCGTGTCCAGGTGACATAAACGTTGCCATCATAAGGGCTTCCGGTTGCGTCAACCGTGAGATATTCTTTGTCCTCAAATTCTGAAGCTGAATTCCAGGCCACTACCACCGGATCCAGCCAGGTCAGACCTCCATCGGTGGATTTTGAGACTGCCAAACCGCCATCATCAGTGGAGCGGTTAAAGGCGATGTATGAATAATACACGTTATGGAGATCGTGGATGGCAATGGCAGGGTCGCCAGCGGCAAAAGTATTGGGGATGGTGGAGATATCAATAATGCCATCGCCAGGCCAGGTGTTGCCACCATCGAAACTTACGTAATAACCGGCGCGTACATCGTGTTCAGGAGGAGGGTCGACACGCAAGCGGTAATCATTGGAGGTGACGATGATGTGATTCGGATTGGATGGGTCGACGTCGATGCTGGTTTCGTTTTGGGCCTGGGTGGTCTGATCTTGATTGCACAGGACATTAGGACCCAAGGGGACATCTCCCAATACATTGAGAACGTCATCCAAAGTGCGCGGTATGGTAAGCGATTTGTACGGAGGAGAACTGGACCAGGCTGGATCGATAACGACAACACCTGAGAGCTTATCCCAAAATTCGGGGTTATCCCTGGGTGAACCAGGGGCGCTGAGTGCGGGGTGCCAGGAAGAAAAGATGAGAACAAAACCCAATACGAATAAGATGGTCGTGATGTTACGGATATGTCGGGACATGTGGGGAGCCTCCAGATGGAATAACGGAATTCCTAAATTGTAACTTCGAAATGTGTTTTTATTATGAGTAAAAGCTGGTATGTATCCTGCACAATAGGGATAGAAATCCCTGCATGAATCCTCTTGACATAGAACTAATGTTCTGTTATACTATAAAACATAGCAATTAGCAATTACTCGGCAGGCAAGAGTATTCAACGTTGGTGGAGGTTAAGGAATGAATATCGGAATGCTGTGGTATGACAATGATAATAAGGCTGACCTGGCGACCAAGATCCAGAGAGCAGCGAATTATTACCAGATGAAGTATGGAAAAGAGCCTAATCTCTGCCTGGTGCATCCACGGACATTGGGCAGCACTTCCTGGAAAAGCGCAGGGATTGAGGTCCGCACCACACGATCGGTGTTACCAAATCATTTTTGGTTGGGGGTAAATAATAGCGGGAACCCGGTTAAATCGTGAGCTCGGTGACAAACAGCTCAAGGGCTAAATCTGCCTCGATTTGACCGGTCTTAATCGCTTCATCAAATTCCAACAACCGATGATAGATCATGTCTGTGAATTTACTGGTAAAGTGTGAGGCGCTCTCCAGCGCAAATTTAGCGGGGTAATAACTGATTTTCAATGATTTTGGGATGTCATCGATGGTTCCATGAGTATCAATTAATTCCCTGGCGATAATCAGCAACCGAATTTGATAGACAATACTCTGAAAGATCCTCTGCGGGTCATCTTCCTGCAGGCTGCGATGGAGCAGAGCTTGTGCCTTACGCGGGTCACGGTCCCGCAGGGCATTCACCAGCTCAAAATCACCAAGTTTGGCGGTCAAAGGAGTGAGGTGCTCAACGTCATCTACATCCACCGGGCGGGCGAAGTTGACATAAGTCAGCAGCTTGGTGATCTCCTGCGATGCCAGGCGGGTGTCGTCACCGACCTGGTTAGCAAGAGAAACGGCTGCCTGGGGTGTGATCTGTCCTGCCTCTAATTTCACATGCTCCTGGATCCACTTTACCATCAGTGCTCCGGTAGGTTGGGGATGGTGGCGCAGATAGACGCGCTTAGATTGCTCCGGCGATGCGGCCCATTTTTCCAGCCAGTGCAGCCGGCCGTTTTTCATGTCTTTATCACTGGTCAGGAATTCATATTCGGCCAAGATTAATTTTGAAGTGGGTTTTTCAGTCGCCAGGAAGGTTATAAATTCTTCCTGGTCTTTTTTGTCTTTTAGGCGTACGGTTGGGTGATTGAGAATGACAAGCCTTTTAGCCGCCAGAAAAGGTACCGTTGCAACCGCATCTTTGAGCTGGGATAAGGAGAACGACCTGCCGTCTAAGCGGGTGGTGTTCATCCCGGCGATACTGGCGTCACCGAGTCGACTGATTATTTTTGAGATGGATTCACTGATGGCATATTCATCGTCGCCATCAAAGATATATATTTCAGGACCTTCCTCAGCCACACCTAGCCTCGAGTTTGGATGCGATGGAAAATCACGCGACCTTGTTCGTGGTGGGTGATCGAGATGACTTCAAGCGAGCCTGGGTCACCGGAGGTGGTCACATGCCGTTGAAGCTCCAGGCCCAGAGGTTGTGAGAAGATCAAGGCGATGGTTGCCAGGGCAGCGGCGAGTGGTAAACGAGCGAGTTTATCCTGCCACCTCCTGCCACTACCCAGCATGGCAGATGCACCGACCAGACCTGCAAGCGCCCCGGCAGTGGCATAGTTGGTGCCACAGTTGGGATGAACAGCCAGCTGGCGCTCACCAGCCCTCAAGCGTGCGACGGCTTCCTGAACAGCTGCATGGAGCAGCTCAGACGGGACATCTCCAATGATCCAAAAACCACCGATATCGGAGTGCCCGACCAGCATGGTGTGGGGGAGATAGTTAGCCAGTACGTGTAATGTGGCATGCTCCAGACCGTGGTTACGGCGGATGTGTGAAATTATGGGTAACTCGAGAATTGTGGAAATATTGTACGCTGCAGGCTGCGCCATGGACACCTCCTATCCGGAATGATTATACACGAATACAAATCAATACAGCCACCTCGGCAAGCAATCGTGCCGTGTGTCATTTATCTCAATATTTTCGATCCGTGTCTCTGAAACAGAGAGGTTATTAAACAAACATCGTTATCAGGGTATCCACCTATTGGGCTAAATACGTAGCTTGATGACAGGTGCTGATAATAAATTTCCAAAAAGGTTGAACTTCACGGGTTTTTACACAATGTGATGACCAAGGATTTTCCAGTTATGAGGACTGACGAGTTTTCTAATTGGTTTTCATTTATTATGGATGCCACAGGTATATTAAAAGCAGCAGATATTGCTTCCAGTGTATCACCCTGCTGGACAGTGTAAGAAACCAATGGACAGTCTTTGATCGGAATGACGCCATATTCATTTGGACTCTTTTCATATAAGGGAGAGGTCCATCTACAAAATGGTATGACCAGGCTCTTTCCGGGCATGAGCACGGGATTATGTTCTAGATTATTCCCTGTGTAAAGCGTCCTAAAGGCACATTGAAATATATAGCGATGGCTAGCAAGGTGTCGCGCTGATTAATTGTGTAGGAAATCGTGTGACAATTATTTGTAACCTGATTAATTCCGGTTGGAGAGGGCGTTGAGGTGGAGAGTTGAGTGGAGGATGCCATTGGTATATTCGATTTGGGTCGCAATAAAACAATCCCCCAGCTCAGCAAAGCAACCAGCATGATACCGATAGTAATCCAGGCGAATCCGGGGAGAGGACCGAACAGGCGTCTATATAATTGCTGATCTCGGTAACGCTTCTTGACGGCGTCAATCATTTGAGCGTCGGAGCGTAGGTCCCGATCTACACTGGAGAATTTATATCGGGCGGCATTTTGCAGCTTAACCGAAAGTTTTATAATTTCCACACACTCCGCACATTCTGCCGGGTGATTATCCAAATCTGTTCGTAAATTTCGATCTAGCGGTGAATCATGGATCTTTTGTTGCAGCTCGAAAATATGGAGGTAGGTAGTTTTCATCTCGGCGTTTCCTTAGCCATCCATTCAAAATCAGGAGATGATTTTAGGTGCATTCTCAGCTTGCGAAATGCTTCATAAAGACGCGTGTAAGTTGTTTTCTCATTCGTCCCCCATGATGAAAGCCGTTTTAGATATGGGAAGCTCATGGATAATGTGTAAAACAATAACCAAGCGATGTTTTTCGCTTAGTTTGCTTACAGCCGCCCATAACTGCTTTTCATGTTCATTTTCTAATGTCAATTGCTCAGGATCAGGTGGTGATGGAGGCAAAAAATGCATCGTTCTCAGAAATATCTCGAGGTTCTTCCGGGTTTTTCGTTTTCGAATATAACCCCGGCAGATGTACACTGTAATGGTATAAAGCCAAGCTTTAAAATTTGATCCTGGATCATAGTGATCGAGGTCGAGGGCGGCATTGATAAAAGCATCCTGAATGGCATCATCTGCCTCAACGGGTCATTCAGGATCGACAGCGCCAAACGATAAAGTGAGGTACGCTATTGATTTACCATTGCCTCGATAATCACAGGGTCATCCGTGGGATGGTAGCGAAGCATGTAATCAATATCGGTGATTTGATGATCCATACTATATTATTAACGCGACACTCTCAGAAAATTCCTGATTGAATCTCAGGCTATCGCGAGAAGATGACTGGATTCTGTACTTGTGTAACCATTATTTCACCAGTCTATCAATTAATTTATACAACGAAAGTGAAAATGGTATGAACTGTGACGGATTTCTTATATCTTCAACCGGAATAAATTGCTTTTGTAAATTCCGATAAGTATCCCCGCAGTAAGTAGGTGCTGCTTAATAGTTAAATAGCGGTGTCGATCACCAATCTGGCAGCCTTACGACCGATTTCGACGGCGTAGTTGGTACCCCGATCCCACGGATAGACCTGGCTCATGCTGGCGAAATATAGCCCTGGAATAGGCGTTTGAATGTCTGGGATGTTGCGTGAATGGTTAAGCAGTGGGACGGGCTGGGCATAATTAGTGCGGTATAACCAGGTCTTATTGACCCAGCCGGGATCGAATTTTGGATTAAAGCGACTGATAGCCGGCAGGAAACGATGTAACAACTCATCCTGACTGAGCTTGAAATACTCATGGTCTGTTTCGAGGTAATCACCACAATAGACGATATGGTCGCCGCCAAAATGCTCGGGTGAGACGAAGTTGGTGTGCTCCACCAACGCCAGGAAGGGGAAACCCGCTGACTTGGGAAGGTTATACCAGTAATACCCCTGCTCGGAAAGCTGGTGTTTAAGCGAAAGAGTCATTACAACCGCCCCCATCGACTTGAGCTCGAGCAACCCTTGGAGATAGTCGGGAGGCAGGGAAGGGGCGAGCCGGGCGAGCAGATTGGGAGATGTGGTGACCAAACACTGGTCAAAATGTGACTGGCCTTCTGGAGCGATGAGGTCGATCCCACCTGTAGGAGCGGATAGAATTTGTGATACGGGGGCAGATTGTTTTATGGAAACGCCCAACTGTTGCAATGCTGCAGCAAAGCGATCGGCGAAGGCCTGGAAACCACCTTGAAAAGTGCCCAGTCGGGTGGTGCGGGCTTTCAGACGCGCCCACATCCAGGCCATATTGACCTGCCTGGCATAGCGCTCACCGAATTTGCCGATCATCAAGGGTTCCCACATCAGCTCATAGACACGGTCGCCGGCCCAGCGACGCATCCATGTGTCCACAGTGACCTGTTCGAGGGTTTTCCAATTGTTGGTGAGGCGCAGGAACAAACCGACCAGACCAAAACGTGCTTTGTTGACCCCCCAACCCAGGCCGGGGAAGAGTATGGCTTTCAGGATCGAATCGAATGGGTAAAAGCGCCCTTGATGATACATGACCGTATAAGGTCGGGGGAAGATCACCTGATCGCGCCAGCCCAGCTCATCGATCAAACCCAGGATGTGGCGGTCAGAGGCAAACCAGTGGTGGTAGTACTGCTCCACAGACCAATCCCAATGCGGCTCTTTGAAACCACCAGCCAGCCCACCTACCTGAGATGAAGCCTCGTAAACTGTGACTTGATGGCCTTGATGGACGAGGTCATATGCGGCAGACAACCCTCCGAAGCCGGCCCCAAGGATTGCAATTTGCTTCATGGAGAGTTGATCCCTCCTTCTTGAACAGGCCCATCTTTTCCCCGAATGGCTTCCGACCATGAGATGCCCTCGCGGACCATATAATAAATACCCAGCGCGGTGACGGGGAACCACAGGGCAAAATGGAGCACGAAGGTGTAACTGGCGGCGATCTCACGCGGGATATTATAGGCCTGCAGCACAGCGATACCGGGCAGGTCGAAGGTACCCAGGTAGCCCGGAGCGGAGGGGATGGTAGTGGCTAAGTTGACGACCCCGTTCATCAGCATCAAGGCGAAGAAACTGACCGAAAAGCTGAAGGCATGCATCACAAACCAATACTTCACCGTCTCAAGCAACCAGATCAGGACCGAGGTAAAAAAGACCATCAACACGTCCAGGGGGGATCTGAGAGATTTTAGACCTTCGAGGAATCGCCGGATAACCCCGAGGGTATTTTCGCGGATGCGAGCCGGAGCCAGATGCTCCACCAACCAGGTGACCAGGCGGTCGGTGGGGGCAGGGAACATGGCGGCGATAAGAAAGACGATCAAGGCACCAAAGAAGGCGACGCTGCCCCAAATGGCAATTTCCTTAATACCAAGATGAATACCCAGCACATCGATGGAAACCCCGGCGAGGTTGGTCAACCCGGCCAGGTTGACGAAGACGAAGGCAAGCATTACGATGCCATCAAACATACGCTCGATGATGATGGTTGCCAGGGAGGCTGAAATTGGTACACTTTCGTGACGTTTGAGGACCACTGCGCGCAATACCTCACCTGCGCGAGCGGGAAAAATATTATTCGCAGCATATCCCATGGTGACGATGGGAAACATGCTGCGGGTGGGAATGGCTTTAAGAGGACGTAGGAGGTAATGCCAGCGCCAGGAGCGGACCCATAGGGCGACAAAATATACTGCCACACCAGGGATAAGCCACCAATAATTGGCTTGAATCAAGACCAGCCATAACTGTGGGAAGTCGATTTTTCTTAAGACCAGATAGAGGAAAAGGGCGCTGATTACCAGACCAAACCAGAACTGCCAGCGTTTCATGGCACTCATTCTACCATACCGATTATTTTTGACATGATTGTGAAAATCATCGCAAATACAGAGTGATTTAACATATAAACGAAAATATATCAAATGTATGACAATTCCCAATCTCCCGAGGTGAAGGTCAGAAACTAAGAATGCCAGCAGGGTGGATTATAATTTTCAACATGAAGGCTAAAGTCGCAATAGCTGCGATAGTTGTGATACTGTTAGTGTCAGGAGCAATGGTTCTATTTGCCTGGAGCGCCAGGCCACAATTGGTGGAGATTTATCCCCAGGCAGGGGCGGACAATGTTCCCGCGACCACTGCTATCCGCCTGGTTTTTTCTGAGGCGATGAATGCGGAGACGGTCAGTGCGCGCTTAAAAATTGAGCCGACCATCGATGGAAAGTTCATCTGGGAGCAGAATGTCCTGACCTTTACTCCCGAGCAAGCCTGGTCAGCCGGGCAGGAAGTGAAGCTGTCCATGCTGGCGGGTGCACGGGCAGCTAGCTGGATTGCGTTCCCGATGAGTGGAGAGTCGTGGTCATTCAAGACGAACGCGGCAATGCTAGCTTATTTGTGGCCATCGAATGGTCAAGGGGATATTTATGCCCTGACTCCAGATACAGGAGAAGTCCTGCGTTACACGAACGGAATGGGAGTGCTTGATTTCTCGGTGAGCAGCAATGGGATCATGGTTTATTTCAGTGCCAGCAACTCAAAGGGGGGAGCCAGCCTTTATAAGATTGATC
>JBGPBQ010000175.1:0-8683 GCA_041481345.1 Anaerolineae bacterium | reverse complement strand
GCTCAATCGATCATCATCCGTCGCGGATTTAGCCTGCACAGGTTGACCACAATGCATACAAAAAAGGGCGCCAGGTGCCAGGTCCGATTTACAGTTGGAACACTTGTGCACCAGTTCCTGTCCGCAGTTCAAGCAGAAGCGGGCGGAGTCAGGGTTATTCGTCCGGCAGTGCGGGCATACCATCGTCCCTTACTCCTAACAACATAGTGCCTCCTCCCCCAAAAAATAACCCTTGTATTCTATCATTTTTTCTCTTGTAGATTAAAAAGCCCCCTCCCTGATATTTTCGATCGAGTAATTACGATCTCATCCAAGTCGGATACCTGTTATTGTGTTTACCTTTCCATCTCGGCGCGCCGGCGATAGATTAGCGCCAGGGTAAGGATAGCCACCGCCACCAGAAAGGATATCGTGATCAGAATCGTAAGTAACCCCTGGGCGATGAATTCTCCCACTATATCAAAGATTGCCAGCCCAATCAGCAAGCCGGGCGACCATTTCGTCCGGCGGAGCATCCCCCACAGGCTGATCATAAACATCACTGCCACGATCGCACCCAACACCAGCAAAAGGTTCGGGTTAACCGCCACCTGCGAGCGGATGCCATACCAGTCATAATAGAATGCCAGTGTAACCGCAATGTGTTGGATGATCTTCTCACAGGTTAAGATGACCAAGAGATACCACGTCCATGGTCTCATCGTCGTCTGAGAAGCCACATCCGGAATTTTAACGTGGGCATTTCCATCTCAGGGACTTGAATCATAACTCATCGTTTGGTGACGATCGCCGGCCGGTCGCCCTTATAGGGTGGATAGTCCCGCTGCTCAACTTTGAACTCATTGAGCATGGATTCCCATTCCTGGTCATCCACGTAACAGATTGAGTCCCTGGCTGTCACCAACAACGCTTCACCGTCCGGTTTCATGATGCGCATGGTCTATTTCACCGCGTCTGCATGCTCCCGTGGGGCAACACAGTATAATTGTCCATCCGCCAGCACAAAATCTATCGACTCGTCTGAAATAAGGCTTATCCCGCTGCTTCGTAGGCCTTCCGCACCCATTCAAGGATAGTCTCATCCACCTGGTTAACATTGGTAAGTTTAATTTTATAGTTGCACATACTTCCGGCGGGCTGCGGGATCAATCGTTCATCATCTTCCAGGTTCTTGATATTAATCCCCAGCTCGATGCGGGTGTTGGAACCAGGACCTAACATAGCAAATTGGCGTTTGCGTCGCAAACTAACGTAACCTTTCTTAGGCGTAATCTCAAATTCACCAAACTGCTCGATGGCGCTCATCAGCTCATCGTGGATTGGTCGCAGACCGGCTTTTAGACCGCTGTAAATCTCATCGAGTACCTCTGATGTCGATAAACCCTTCTCTTTTGCAGCCAGCTGTGCATCAGTCTTAAGCACATAAAGCACCAGGCTGTTCGCATCGCCGTAGGTAAGCCCCAACTTCTCCATCAGCATGCTCCGAATCTCACCGTGCTTGGTCAGTCCGCTGGATTGAATGAGAGCGGTCAGCTCTTCCAGTGTCTTGCCAGTCTTTTTCTGGATGTTTGAGATCTGGGTCTGCTTCGCATGTTCAATATTGGTCATACTATTTCTCCTTCATTCATATACAACCAAAGTTTCTGATTTCCTTGGCAGTCCCTGTTACTGAAAACCTTATATAGGATGCTATAACCGATGTGTCCTACGCATCCGACTCACCCGGCTCCCACTCAACCGCAGCTGCCCATTCTTCAGCCGCCAGGTAGATCAGGTCGACTGCAGGGTCTTTTACGTCCGGGTATGTCTCCGGGTCAGCCAGGTTCTGCGCCAAGCGGCGCTTGAGCTCTGCGTAGGCTTCCGCCGTGGCAGGGTGTGTGCGCAGGTAATCGCGGAATAGCAGCGGGTAGCGTTGGTTTAGGTGCCCCATCACCCGCATGTGGGTGTGCGTCCGGCGTTGGAGCGGGGGTGACCTGAATAACCACTTGTCCCATTCCATATCCTCTCCAGCTGCCTGGGCAGGGCGGTGATCACGGTTGATTTCCGTCCTCGCATAACCCATGGCTGACATGAGGCGATTTACCTCCTCACTTAAAGAAGCCACTGAGATCTGAATATCGATAATATCTTTAGCAGCCAGCCCCGGCACCGATGTCGAGCCAATGTGGTCGATCCGGACTGCCAGGCTTCCCAAACCCTTGCGCAGAGTGGATCCGATCACCTTGAATTCACTCGGCCAACTATTCTTGTAATCGACGATTTCTAGCATTGTTTTCGTTGTCTGCTTAAATAAACAAAATCATTGTCCTGGTGCTACTAGAAATAATAAAGGGAAGGCAGCGAACTGCCTTCCCTTATTGTTGTGAAGTCTATTTCACCGCCGGATGATCGGCATGAAGATATTTATTTCCGCCACTTTCATCGTGAGCGGGATGCGCACATCCGGATGATACGGATCATCCCCGACCAGCATCAGTGTCGAGTTGAGTGTGATTTCTTCTCCCGGAGCTGTGAAGAACAATTTGATATCCGTATGCCCACCACCGTTGATCACCCCTGAATACTGGTCAAGGGTCACCCAATTGGGGCTCAGGTTCCCAGCCTTCGCCATGGTGACTGCGTCAAAGACATTAAGCAAGCCGTACCCCCAATCGTTGTTGGGACCATCGACGTAATTGCCTCCGCAGTTCGAACCTGTGCTATTCAGTGGCGCGGCGGTCTGTTCCAGGATCCAGGCGGTCAAATCGACCTTACCGACCAGCTCTGGATCTGCGCTAAGTAACAAGGCGACCGCACCCGCAGTGTGCGGAGACGCCATGCTGGTTCCGCTGAGTGATCCATAACCGCTTCCAGGAAGGCTCGAGCGGATATTTACGCCCGGCGATGTGATTTGCGGCTTCAGGAAGTTGGTATCAACCGCCGGTCCGCGGCTGGAGAAGCTGGCAACCAGGTCATTGATATCCGATGCACCTGAGGCGAAGCTGTTCCAGTAGTCACCGGGGGAATGCGCCGTTGAACAGCCCGGTCCAGCGTTGCCGTTGGCGAATGCCGGGAAGATTCCCGCGGCGCGCCATGCATCAACTGCGCCGGTATACCAGTAGTCATTTGGTCCACCGCCCCACGAGTTATTCACCACATTCGGGCGCTTGGACGGGTCTGGGTTCTGACCGGTCAGATCAAAGGGCGCCAGGATCCACTGAGCGCAAGTTAGTAGCTGGTTTGACAGCAAGTACCCCGAGGTTGAATCACCACCCTTGCAGGTGATCCACTTGGCTCCCGGAGCCACACCAATCTGGTTGGCACCACCATCGTCACCTACCATAGTGCCCATCACATGCGTGCCATGCCCAGCGGGGTCACAAGGAGTCTTCCCACTATCCGGGCATTGGAAGTAGGGGTCGTACCAGTTGTAGTTGTGGTTGAAAGTGCCTCCACCCAGGTTTCCGCGATATTGGTTCACTAACGCCGGGTGGTCATATTGAGTGCCGGTATCGATCTCCGCCACCACCATCCCCTCGCCTTTCACAGCATATGTAGACCACACCTGGTCGGCTTTGATCCTTGATATGTTCCATTCGACCGTATTCTCGACGGTGACGGGCTGAAGCAGGGTTTCGAGAAATCCCGGAGACAGGTCTTCCACTTCGATTTTGTGGTTGGCAACCAGCTGACCAATATCCTGCCGAGCTGCCAGATTATTCACCAGGTTCGTGTTACCTGAATGGATGATTACGGCGTTGATAATATACAGCGGGGTGTAATCGACCTCCTGGTGCTTCAAATAGGCGCGTAAGCCAGCCTGGCTGGATTCAGCGAACCGGGTGAGAGTGTTGTACACCGCCCAACCACGTTCATTCCAGTCCGGGATGTTGTACGCTGCACTGAGGTCTGCCTGGCTGCCAAGGACGGCAACGAAATCAGTCGTTCCCTCTGGTGAGGCGGTGATATCGCTGAAAATTTGCTCGTCGATGCGCGGCAGACCCGGCACAGCCATGGAACCCATTTGAGGCGGTTGGGGCTGTGAGCTGTCCAGGAGGCTGATGTTGAAGTAGTACGGACCTGTACCAGTGTTGTTAATGGTCAGGGTCGAAGTAATCGTTCCACTAGGTACAACACTCACTGAAATCTCAGAAGGAGCCCAGTTGATATGCGATCCGACCAGCATTGCGTTCTGAATAACCGGATCAGTGCCTACAGTGAGGGTGATCGCCCCACCCGGCCATCCATCCGGATAGAATGAAGGTTGGTGGTGGAGTGCATCTGCACCGAAATAATAGAAATCAGGGGCAACATCTTGCATTAAATAGCTGCCGGTAGCATCGGTGTAGCCATCGTAATAAACTCCCAATCCATCAACTGTGTTCTGGATCCATACATAGGCGTGATCGATTGGCAGGCCGGTATCTTTATCAGTGATCTTTCCTGCAACACCACAGATCGCCCGCACAGTGATGGTGGCACTGGCGGTTGCGTCAGGATTGGTTTGAGAGGTTGCCGTGACCGTGAACGAACCGGTGACACCACAAGCCACATCCACTGGGATGGCGACCGTCATCGTGAAGTCATCCTGCAATCCTGGTAGTATCGGCCCGATACTGCTGGGGATGCCTACAGTCCAGGTGACATCGGAGGTATAGGAAAGGTTGTAGCTGTCCTCAATCGCCGATTGGTTGACCACTGTGAACAAGTCCGACACGGTCGTCCCAGGCAGCCCGGCAACTTCGAACGACGCGGGGAGCAGTAAAACATCAGTTGCTGGGTTGGCGAAGAACTCGGAGGTTTCTGTCATGGCATTAACACCCGAGCCATCATAGCCACCGAAGGTCCATAAACCAGGAATACCCGCTCCGGTACCGCCGGAGGAGGAGGGGATATATACCGCAGCCTGGTTACGCCGTCCCGCAGCAGGGTCCGGGATGGCAAGATCTGGGAACGGTTCCCAGAAATCGCCCGCTACATCATAGCGGAACACCCAGCGGTTAGGTCCAGGAGCAGGCCAGAAACCGCCGACCACAAAAATACCACCGCCAATGTAGTTTTCATCAACGTAAACCGCTGGAGCATCGCCATTCGCCTGGGGTAAGTCAGCCATCAAATTATCCTGCCAGCAGGCGCCCGGATTGGCGGTATCGTAAACGACGGTATCATTGATCGGGGTCAGGGTGGGGATTTCATCCCCGCCGATGGCGTAAATCTTAGTACCAAGAGCAATTGCACTTATATACGAACGACCGGTCGGCAGATCGCAAGCGGTCAGCGTCCAGCGTGTACCTGCAGCGGCAAGTGGATCATAGATATATGTGCTGGCGTACATATTTGTTCCGTCAAAACCACCGAACACATAAATCTTACCGCCTTGGGCTACGACACCACCCGGACTGTAAAGAACTGCCGGTGGAAATGGATCGGTGGCGATCACTTCAGTCGTGTTCGAGTTTGGGTAGTAAACCTGGACATCGCCAGTCTGACCACCGGAGCCTGTGCGCCCACCGATGACGTACAATCCAGGTCCATCACCACGTCCGTCGTTGTCGATCCTTACCAGCTGGTAATTGGAGACTGGAGTAGTCAGCGTAGTGCCAGTCGTGTTATATAGCTGGGTAACCGGATCAAAGTAAAAAACTGCCCCGGTTGTGTTATTGTCTTCGCAACGTCCGCCCAGGAAATAGACCCGATCCTGCTCGGGATAGTAGTTGCCAGTATAGCGGGCAAGGCCATTACCGGCGGTACAACCCAGGACCGATGTATCCAGATTCGGGCCCATTTGCCAAGTGCCTGACCAAGCCGAAGGACTATTCGCTCCTTTTGCCAGGCTGACGGCACCAAAATAACCAAATAATCCTACGGCTATGCCGATTGTCAAGATACCAATAGTGAAAACAATCTTTCTATTCATATGGTCTCCTCCTCATTTGTTGGTTAATAAATTAAGGGACATTAATTACAATTTCAAGCCAAACCCCAGTTTCCTGTTGTTCACCTCCTATATCTGCAGTTAGTTGCCCCCGAGGGATATAACCAAAATTATACCCGATTCTCATACAATTTTAATTGTCTCAGGCGATCAAACCATCGTCTTGTACGTAAAAATCGATGCAGTTAATTCTTTAATTCTTTTAGATCAATGTTCCAGCGGTATTGAGCACCCGAGCTCTCACTCTTCGCCACAAATCCTCCGTCTTCATTCTGTTTCACCACACCAAGTATCGCCTCAATAAGCTTCCGAGCTTACGCTGCACCGAGCTCCATCAACACTCGCATGCCCGGCAATCCAGCCTGGTCGGCAATGGTGAGATTCGGGGTATTATCCAACTGTACACGGAATAGATAACTATTCCTATCCCGACCAGTTTACGCTTAATTCGACCTATCTTGAAGGCCGACCACTTAAGATACACCTATTACTTCCCCTGCTTTAATAACCATGTAAAAAATCAAGGTGTTAAAGGCTGGATTGTAGATCCCTTTGCCAGCTTCGCGAAAATATCAGCAAGCAATTCCTTATCGGTGTTTTTCCCAATATTCATCCGCCTCCTGTTCCATCTTAGCAAGCCGGGTGTAATAGTCAGGGAACTCTTTCAGATGAGCCAGGGCGATCTTGCCGGTCTGGATTTCATCGTCATTCATAACGTTGGTCTCCAGATCACGCACGCCGTGTTCCAGCTCAACACCCAGGCCGGCCTGGAATTCCTCAAGCCTGACCTCAGCCCAATTGATGCCAAGAGCATCTCCGATCCGTCTTGCATCTTCCTGGGTAAATTTTCGTTTTGATGACATTATTTTTGCTCCTATATTGTATTGGTTAGCAATGTAAGGATTAAATCAACCTTGAGTTTCCGGGTAAATATCAGCCCCATTTCCTCCTGAGAGTCATCGCCACTAGTCGGGGTGAGAGCATATACCTGTCCATATCAGTTATCCTTCTCTATCTTCCACATATCTCAATTTTGATTGTCTACCCCACGAACCCTCCCGCCTGTGCCTGTCTCATCACCTCCTGGATTGCATCCACCAGCGTGCGTGCTGAGGCTGCATCCAGCTCCACTGCCACCCTTGCACCTGGCAATCCTGACTGGCTGGTGAAGTCTAGGTTCAAGGAATATTCCAAAGGCATGTCGAAGGGATGGTCGTAACTCACACTCGCCTGGTCTACTTTAAACCAACCAGACCCCGCTTTGCCGCTGCCGTTTATCCTAAATTGTTGGGCAATCATCGTGCACATCATTTACTTCCTTTCAGGGTCTTTTCCAAAAATGTGAAAATCTTGTTCCATCCGTCCGTAGCCTGTTCCTGGCGGTAGGATGGTCGGTTGTGATAAAAGAATCCGTGCCCGGCGCCATCGTAGCGGTGAAACACATAATCCTTGCCGTGTTTTTTAAGTGTTTCCTCCAACGTGTTCACCTGCTCCGGCGTTGGCCCGTGGTCATCGTTGCCGAAGAGTCCCAGTACCGGGCAGCTCAGGTCTGAGGTGTAATCAACAGGCGCCACCGGCTGTTTGGGACTAAGCTCTTCTTTGATCATCACCACCCGCCCTCCCCAGCAATCTACCAATGCCGCGAACCCCGGGATGCGGCATGCAGCCAGGTATGCATGCCTTCCGCCCGAACAGGTACCGAACACGCCCACCTTGCCATCGATGTATGGTAGCGCCTGGAGCATCGCCAGGGCTGCACCCACGTCACCCAGCACCTGGTCGTCGGCGATTCCCCCTTCGCCTCGAACTTTGGCAGCTACATCCTCTGGTGTGCCGTGCCCTTCTCGAAAATACAGGTTCGGGCAAAGGGCGACGTAGCCGTATGCGGCGAATTTTCGGGTCGTTTCACGGTACCATTCATCCCAGCCCGGCAGGTGGTGGATTAGTACTATCCCAGGGAAAGGTCCTGCTCCGAGCGGGCGGGCGAAATAAGCATTGATCAGGTCGGCGTGGTAGCCTGGCAGGATCACCGTTTCCGCCAGCATGCCTTCATATTGGTCAGTCGTATACATAAAACCTCCTGTTATGAGAAATAGATTTCCTGGTGTTATTCCATAACGGTAATTATACGATAGCCGAATGCCCCCGAATTTAATATTCCTATATACAAGATTATTTATCCTGACATCGACTATGCGCAATAGTTTTTCGAAAATCCTATCCAGGTACCTTTTCCGCCTCGAATCCCCCAGCGGCGATCAGCTTCTCAGGGTCGATCCACAGTTATGCTATAAAGTGACTCGATTATTCCTATTCAGGGTAAATTCTACTGGAAGACCATGATCCGGTTGTTCTGGTTATCAGACACGTAGATCACCCCCTGGGTGTTGATCGCAATCCCCAACGGCCGATTTAGTGCTCCCCCCACCTGGATCGGCCCAAGGATGGAGAACAGGTAGCGTCCGTAGGCATCGAATACGATCACGATATCCTTGAATGAGTCGGTCACAAACACTCGCTGTTGGCTATCAATCGCAATCCCGCGCGGACGGATAAGCTCCCCCTCTTTCTTGGCTGTTTTTCCGAATAAGCAGATAAAGTTACCCTGTGCGTCAAATTTCTGCACCCTGCTGTTTAATTCATCGGTCACATAAATAAACCCTTGAGGGTCGAACGCAATGTCACTCGGGTTATCGAAACTACCCGACCCAACTTTATTCCGGCCATAGTTCCCAAATTTAAGCAGGAAATTTCCTTCCATATCAAATT
>JBGPBQ010000174.1:0-8692 GCA_041481345.1 Anaerolineae bacterium | reverse complement strand
TCACCTCGCTAGGGAACCTGCCTAAACTCATTGCTAATGCCCCAACGATCTATAACAATTTACGCTCTGGAATCCACACCAACCTGACCCTGAAGGAAATCATCTCGCTGGCATGGACCGTGGCACAGATTCCACGCGAAAATATTAAGCGCAGCATTATCGGCCCGAATGAAACCACCCGCACCTTCTCACCGGATGGGCTCGATATCCTGCTCCCCGATATGGATGCCGTGCGAGCAGTCCGCGACCAGGTGTTTTCTACAGATTCCGGAGTCGCCCCCATAGCGACCGTTTACGTCAGTAACCCAGAAGAGCTGCGCCAGGCAGAGAATGCCACCGTCTCAGTGCTCAACGCCACGACAACCGCCGGTTTAGCCTCCCAGACCAGCGATTATTTGAAGAGTAACGGTATCAATGTAACGGTAACCGGCAACGCCCAGGAAAAATCAGACAGCACCGTGATCATCGATTACACCGGTAAACCCTATACTGTACAATATCTGGTTGAATTGCTAAACATTCAGCCAAACAGTATCTATAGCCGTTATGATCCCAACAGTGAGACGGACATCGCCATCCTGCTGGGGAATGACTGGGCGCAAAATAACACCATGCCTTGAGATAATAATTGATGAAATTAAAAACGCCTGCCCTGCTTAAAGTGGGGTTAATTAGCCTGCTTGTCATAGCCGCGATTTTCGCGGCTTATGTTGCCTATACCAAGTCGTACGATTTCTTCCTGTCTTTCAATGTCGCTCAGATACCTGGCCTCGCAATCCAGGCTACTGGCACGACTGCCCCCAGTATTGACGGTACGCCCGCACCCACACCTGTTCCTACATCATCCTCCGACCCAGCTCCGGTGCCCTGGGATGGCGCCAGCCGGGTGACCGTGCTGGTGATGGGATTGGACTACCGGGATTGGGAAGCTGGTGATGGTCCTCCACGCACGGACACGATGATCCTGCTCACCATCGACCCGCTGACCAAAACGGCCGGAATGTTAAATATTCCCCGTGACCTGTGGGTCAATATTCCCGGCTTTGAATATGGGCGCATCAACACAGCCTACCCACTTGGGATAGCCTACGACGTTCCAGGCGGCGGACCACAACAGGCTATGGATACCGTGGAATCGTTATTAGGCGTCCCGATCGATTACTATGCCATTATCGATTTTGGAGCCTTCGAGAAGTTCATCGATGAGCTGGGTGGAATCAATGTGACCGTCTCATCCGAAATCAGTGTTGATCCGATCGGTAAAGGGAACACGGTCGACCTGAAGCCTGGAAATTACCTTTTGAATGGCCCAACCGCCCTGGCGTATGCACGCGCCCGACACACCGAAGGGGGTGATTTTGACCGCGCTCAGCGGCAACAGCAGGTCATCCTGGCAATTCGGGACCGTATTGTGGAGCTTGGACCAGCCCAGGTGGCGGCGCGGGTTCCTGCCCTTTATAATGAATTGACTGTCGGCATCCACACCAATTTATCGCTGGATGATGCATTGAAACTCGGCTGGCTGGCGATGGAAATCCCCATGGACAAAGTCCAGCGGGGAGCAATAGCCCCACCTAATGCAGTCAGCTTTGCCCAATCCCCGGATGGCACGCAGGATATCCTGGTCCCCGTGCCTGACCAGATTCGCCTGATCAGAGACCAGGTCTTCGCTTCATCTAACATGGCGAGCCCGGGACTGACCTCAGGAGACGCACGCGCAAATATGCAGGCTGAGGGAGCCTCCATTGTGGTCGCAAATGGCACCTATACCGAGGGTCTGGCTCAGAAGACACAAACCTATCTGCAATCGCAGGGAGCCAATGTGGTGGGCACCCAGAACAGTGAATACAGCACCTACACCCAGATCATTGATTACACTGGCAATCCTTATACCGATAAATACCTGGTCGACCTGATGAAAATCTCCCCAAACAATATCTCCTTGCAGTATGACCCCAACAGCAAGGTGGATGTGCTCGTCATCATTGGGGATGACTGGGCCGGCAGCAACCCCATGCCGTAATTTTCTATAGCTTCCAATTGATACCCTTACAGGATAATCCGGTTTATCCTTTTCGTCATATAATTATTATACGGATCTGATTCCATCCTAATTTTAATCAATCGAGGAGGAGAGTAATGGACATCTCGAGGAGGATGTTGGGCTTATTTATTCTATTAAGCTCTTTAGTGCTGTTAACCAGCTGCAATAGCCAGCTATCCACCCTGGCAGTTGCTAAGACTCCACCAGGTGGCTCAGTCACCGAAGCAACTTCAGCACCAGCCTCGGTGAGCTTACCAACGAGCACCTTTGCGGCTACCCAACTGCCCACAACCATTTCAACTTTCACACCTGGACCATCTTCAACTCTTGCGCCCACAAGGAAACCAACTGAAACGCTCACCTCCACACCGACACCAACTCCAACCCTGACCATCACTTCAATGGTTCCAGGTTTTTATAGTGGAGGGGGATGTATTGACTATACTATCGTTAAAAAAACCAATTATGGGTGGCCTTCGGCGAGTTTCACCTGGTGCGTAGAATATGTCGAGATTCACCCGGATGGCTCGATGATCTTCGTCCTTTCCTGGAAGCTCCTTAATATGTCAGAGGGAATCACATCTGTCACCAAGAGAGGGGATGTTAATAACCCCAATATGTATCTGACTGATAACCTAGGTAACCGCTACGATGCTATTACTGTCAGTGGGGAAGCTGCTTTTGATATCACGATGAGCAAAGATGTTACATACTATGGCACATTTACATTTCGCCCACCCAAGCCTGGTGCCAATCGATTCGTCTTCCACGACGATGATACTTCAAAAGTGATCACCGATATCTTCTTGCTGAAACCAGCTATATATATATACAGTATTGACCTAAAATGGTCCCCACTATCAATCTTATATTATTCAGATAAATGGACAGCTGCGCAGACCGATCAAGGCGGGTTCAAGCTCACCCATACAAAATATGCTAATTGTGAGATCAGCGAAGAAAAACCAGGGGAACCCCAGGGTACTTATATCAATACTATCGATATAAGGTCTCTGAAGTATGATATTTACAGGACCCAGCAAGCAGATTACTCGCTGCGCGAGTATGTCCTTGTGGGTGGGTTGGACAAGGCTGCGCTGAGCGATAAACCACTCATCCAGGTGGCCATTCCATATGACAATTCAGCCCAATGTCTTAATGATACCGGCACTGTCCTGGCTTCCTTGAACGTGCCAACACCATGATAGAACGAAACTATCCAGGCGTTGAATGTACATCTAAAAAAGATCCATTTTGAGCCGACAAGGCGTTTTCGCGCCTGCCATAGAAGCATAACCATCCGATTGTTGTGTCCCGGGAGATAAACATGTCAATCCAAAGGAAAATATTAACCTGGCTGTTCGCCTTCTTGATTATGGGTGTGTTGGTAGCCTTCATCCCGCGGCTCGTTTCTGCCAGCCTGCCGCCCGGCAGCCCCCTACCGACACCCGTTGCCCCTGAGCCCTACCCCAACACGGATACCTACCCGGCGGTCGTTTACCTGGCGCGCAGTGATGACCTGCAGGTGCTGTATGATCAGAAGATTGATATTGGCGACCTGAAGCCTGTGGATGGAACAAGCAACTCCGCAGGCTCAACTTTCGAGCCATCCATCGCCACGGTCTATATCAATCCATCTCAATCAGGTGCATTAATAAAGGCTGGTTTAAGTCCGGTCCCCATCCCCAATGATGGTTACCGCAGCTTCCTCGCCTATGGTCCTGGTTCGGGGGCACCCAATGCCTGGCCTACTTATGAACAATATGTAGCCCGCATGCAGGCTTTAAAAATCGCTCATCCTGATATCGTTGACTTAGTCCAGATTGGCAGCTCAGTCCAGAACCGCGGTCTGTACTGCATGGAAATCACCGATCACCCGGGTGTGGCTGAAATCGAGCCTGAGTTCAAATACACCGCCGCCCACCACGGGGATGAAACTACCGGGATTGAGATGACCATGCGCCTGGCGGAGCTACTCGCCAACAGCTATGGTCTCGACCCGGTAATCACCGACATGGTCGATAAAATGGAAATCTGGCTGTGCCCGATCTATAACCCGGATGGCTACGTGAATGGTACCCGTTATAATGCTCATGGGGTTGACCTCAACCGTAACTACCCCGATCGTTTCACTGGACCCCCGGCAAATCCACAACCTGAAACTACAGCCTTTATGAATTTTGAAACATCCCATCGATTTGTGATGGGCGCTAATTATCATGGTGGTGAACAGGTGCTCAACTACCCCTGGGATGCGGTGGCTGCCCCTGGCGACCCGATGATTCCTGCCTATGCTCCGGATGACCAGCTTTTCTACGACTTTGGACTGGGGTACACCTCACGCAACCCGGACCTGTGGAATAATCCATATTTTTATCATGGCATCACCCGCGGTTGGGAATGGTATCAAATTTGGGGCGGTATGCAGGACTGGGATTACTATTACCATGGAGAGCATCACGTCACCCTCGAGATCTCATGGGATAAAAACCCGGCATTCAATTCGATGGACGGTTTTTGGAACCGCAACCGCGACGCCATGCTTTGGTGGCTACAGCGGGTCTGGACCGGCATGAGTGGGTTGGTGTTGGATGCCCGTGATAACACTCCCCTGGATGCCACGGTCACCCTGGTTGGTAGAGACGTACCCAATATTGTGCTTACCGACCCTCAGGTGGGTGATTACTACCGTGTGATTTCCGATGGCAACTACACCCTGGAAGCTGCCGCTGAGGGCTACCAGAGTCTTTCCGCGGATATCATGGTCTATTCTGGAACACTAACCACGCACGATTTTTACATGTGCCCTGAAGTGCCATGGGTCGTCTCTGGGACGATTACTGACTCGGTTAGTGGGCTGCCGCTTCAGGCAATGATCGAGTTTTTCGGCTCGCACCAGATCACATCCAGTGACCCTGACAGCCGCGATTATTCCCTGACGGTCTGCCCGTCCACCTATACCATGCGGGTTTCTGCACTATGGCACTATCCGGAGGAGCGCGAAGTCAATATCGACCATAACCAGGTCCAGAATTTTGCACTCAACCCTATGCCGAATTTGACCCCCTCCATGAAGGAGGCTTCTGTGTCTGAGGTTTTGCCTGGCGAAACAGTGCAGTACCATCTGCACGTCGAAAACATCGGAGTGACCAGCCCGGTCTTCGTCACCGACACACTGCCGATATCCCTGACCTGGACAGGTGATCTGACTGCCACGCAGGGTATTCCCAGCTTCGATGCCGGCCGAATCCTGTGGCAGGGGGAGGTGGATCCTGGATATCCGGTAGAAATCACATATTCTGCCAGAGTAAACCCGTGTTTGCCAGCTGGTACAACCATCCTGAACATTGCACAATTCGATGACCACCTGAACGGAATAATCACCGGAAAGGTGACCCTGGATGTTGGCAATTCTGCCCCCAGCGTGCCTGCCTCTCCATTGCCGGTCGATGGCACCGTCCAACAGCCGATCACCAGCACCCTGTCTTGGGTGAGCACGGACCTGAATTGCGACCAGATCACCTACGATCTTGCCTTCGGCAAAGTCTCGCCACCTCCGTTAATCGAAAATGGTCTGACTTCCCCGATATATGATCCCGGCGCATTGAACCCCGCGACCACTTATTACTGGCAGG
The DNA here is from genome assembly GCA_041481345.1 of Anaerolineae bacterium. Lineage (GTDB taxonomy): Bacteria > Chloroflexota > Anaerolineae > Anaerolineales > UBA4823 > FEB-25. The sequence continues at coordinate 3,013 of JBGPBQ010000174.1, read as the reverse complement.
TGATTGTATCCGATGGTGTAAACCAGATCATTGGACCTGAATGGAAATTTAGCACTATCGATGAGCTGAAAAGGATATTCATGCCGCTGGCAACCAGGGGTGAATAAAAACAAAAGAAATGGGGCACGGTGAATGCCGTGCCCCAATGTTCTTAATCTAGCAGCAGATATTTATCTGCGAACGAGCGGCAAGAGGCTGTAGAAAAACAGCTTTGCCGTGGTCGTCGCATTCGCAGTTTTCCAGACAGAATGATCCAGGATGGAGGTGATCTTCAATGTGGTTACATCTTTGTCACCATTTGCCGCATCCTTTGGAACCAGGACCACGACGGTTACGGTTATGCTCGCTCCCGGAGCTAGTGGCCCGGTATCACTGCCATCCGGCAGGGTAGCCGTCCACACACCGGTTGCGGCGAGGGCAAATGAGTCGGTGTAGTCGCCGGTATTGGTCACCTGGAAGTCATAGCTGACCAGCTCGAGTGGTTTTCCGTTCTTACCTTCCGGAGGAACCACCTGTACATCAGGGTTCACATTCGCCTTGGTAGTGCCGGTGGCAAAGTCGTTGCCACCCACCGAACCTTGAGCGGTCATCGTAAAGGTATCTTGAGCAATGATCACGTCCGGGACGTTGGGGATGGTCACTTCCACCGGTACGGTGGTGGAAGCACCGGGTGCCAGCACGACGGTAGTGGTAGGTGCTACCGTCGGCCACAGGGCGTCCACGCTCAGCAGGATTGCCTGATCCACGATGGCCTCATTGGTCGCCGTGAAGACGTAGCTCACCTGCATGCCGGGCTCGCCGATCTTAGTCTGTTCAGCCGGTGCGAGGGATACTGCGGGGGGTGGCGCACAGCCACCGAAAAAGTCTATCGCCCGTCCCATAACGGCTGACCGGTCGGCCAGCCCTGGAATGGCTTCGAATGGGAATCCCAGGAAGGCGGTGTTGAAATTCGCTCCACCGTAACTCACCGCTGCATCACCCTTGTCGCCGAGGAACGCCAACTGTGCCTGAGCATCCGGGCTGACCACATCCGAGTAGTTGGTGAATGGGTAGACCAGGTTATATGGACCTAAGCCAGTAAACACATTCTGGCCAGTAACGGTCGTCTGTGCGACATCACTGGTGAACGAACTGATGTGAAGGTAGTTCTGCCCAAAGGAATCCAGACCCATATCCCATAGGTAGTCCTGACTGGATAGGAAGAAGTTACCGCCAGAATCCAGATAACTTCCAATTGCATTTTCATTCCCGCCGTTGAACGTATTCGAGTATGGGTAGGCTGTGAACCACACCACATGCTTGTATCCTGCCAGGCTACCCGCGCTTGGATCACCCTGCGAGCTCACATCCCACACATTGTAGCCATAGCCAAGGTTATCCAGGGCAGTTGTATACGAGCTCTGTACGTCTGGACTATTCTGATCATCATCTACAACCAAGATGCAGGGCAGTGGGTCAAGGGTGAAGTTCTGGGTGAGATTTCCGGTTACCTGAACATCAACTTCTTGACTCGAATGTAATGGCGCAGTTGCCAGCATATGCCAGGTGCCCTCAGCAACCGTCAGGCTGTAGAAGCCATCCGGGTCGGTGTTCGTGGGCGGCACGGGTGCATTGGTGAACTGAACCGTGCCTTCCAGGGGATCACCGGTGACGGAGTCGTAAACATGCCCACTGACCGTAAATGTGGGTGCAGCAACCAGCTCAAAGTTCTGAGTGGCTACTGAGTCAGTGATGACCTCCACCCCAGAGACTTCCTGGGGAATATACCCATAGGTTGAGGCTGTAACCGTGTAAGTACCAACTGCAACAGTCATGGTGTAGTAACCGCTGGTATCGGTCAGTTTATTCCAGGTAAACCCGGCTTCATGCACAGCCTTGACGTTTACATTTTGGATTGGGTCACCTGTAGCCGAATCAGTAACGGTGCCATTCAGTTTACCAGCGCCGCCCATGGCGATCGCTTCTTGTACCGCGGCAAGCGCGTCAATGGTGCCAAAACCCCAATCATTGTTGGGTCCGGTGGTGTAATCACCACCGCAGTTGGAGCCACCCTGTCCAGTTAACGGTACAGCTGTATCGTGAATGATCTGGATGGTTTCAGCTACACGGCCGCGCAGGGCAGGATTGGCTGACCACATTAAGCCAATCAAACCTGTGGCATGCGGACCAGCCATACTCGTGCCAGACCAGCCACCTTCGTAGCCGCCACCAGGTACAGATGATCGAATATTTTCACCCGGAGCCATAACATCGGGGAAGTATTCGCCTGGATCCAGAGAGGAGGGACCTCGGCTGGAGAAACCTGTGATGGTGCCTGGATAGGTCACAGCATGATTCACCGAGCCGGTGGTCACAACTTCCACGTAATCGCCGGGGCTGCGTAAGGTTGAGCAGCCTGATCCTTCGTTGCCGGCTGAGACCTCAACCAAAACGCCACCGGCCTGCAGGTTATTGATCGCAGTCCGGAACTGGTTTTGCCCACCACCCCAGTAACCCCAGGAGTTGTTTATCGCATCCGGAGCCATATCTGGTCGTGGGTTGTTGTGAGTGAGGTCCCATGGTGCCAGGTCCCACTCGAAGCAGGTCAGGAAGGTATTGTCATCACCGCTGCCGCCATCGGTCATATTTTTACAGTGCACGGTCTGTGCTCCCGGAGCCATACCGATTTGGTTTCCAGCACCATCATCACCCATCATGGTACCGGTGGTGTGTGTTCCATGACCAAATCCATCCCAAGGGTCAGTGGGATAAGTGCCGGTCGCATCCCACCAGTTGTAATTATTGTCATAACTGGTACAGGTGGGTGGATCAACGCAGCCGCGATAACGGGCTTTGATTGCCGGGTGGGTCTCATCCAGACCAGTATCATTCCCTGCTACAACCGTTCCCTGACCGGTGAAGCCCAATGCCCAGACTGCCGGAGCATTGACGAAAGCAATATTGGGTTCTATACCAGCCGGGGTATTCGGTGCTTTTGGATCGATGATTGGTTTATCAAGCTGATAAGTATGAT
>JBGPBQ010000173.1:0-8791 GCA_041481345.1 Anaerolineae bacterium | reverse complement strand
TCGCAGTGGCTGATTACCGCCAGGGATTCCACCTGGACCTGGCAATGGACGATGAGGCTGGTCTGGCGGTGGCGTACTTATCGCCAGACGAACCGATACCAGTATCGGCGGAATGATGTTATTCCAACTCGCTCAAAATATTGGTGCTCTTTCTGGTTAGTCTCACAAGAAGAAGCTGCCGAACAAATAGACAGACTATTAACACCTCCCGAGGTGAAACTAGTTGAATCAATCACCATTGTGTAACCACATTGTACATGATTGCACATGATTTCAGTTTTTATCCCCAACACCAACCCATTAACCCCCTGTAGGAATGATAAAACAAAATCTCTTACAGGTGGGGGTAATTTAGTGGACCTGGCGGGATTCGAACCCGCGGCCTCTTCAGTGCGATAGATGAGCAGGTAGGGGAAAAGGGGGAAAAAGCCGTCCATTACGTCTAAGATGTGCCAAAATCACCATACTGTGCTAGCATATCTGTTCCCAAATTGTTCCCGAATTGTTCCCGCAGTATGAAGCAAGGAAAAGCAACCCTAAGCCCTGTCCTGAGGGGGAATGAAACAAATATATATATGATATTAAGTGTGAATTGAGTATATCCCCGTATACTTTTCAATCGAAATTACCTCAGCTCACAGTATCCCGCTCATACTACTAGCATTACTTTGATTATCCAGTGAGGTGGGATTCCTCTCGAAAAGCATTTCAATTCTGCTCAATATCCATCAAGTTTGTGGAGGTTTGTACCCCTTCTCGCATGTTCGAGAATCCAATAGATTGTAAGCCAGTGATAATCTACTCCAATACCCAAGATCTCTCAAACAAGCAAAATAATGATCTGGGTTTCTCGCAAGTGAGGCTATAGGGTATGAAATTATTCAGCGAGACTAGTAAATCCCCAATATCACCACTATGGCCTTTGTTAACCCCCGTCTTTGTACTGAAAAACTCAACTCTTCCCCGTACTTCCACGTACGAAAGCGAGAACAGATAGCCCCAGTACTCGAAATCTAGCTGGGGCAATCTCGATGTCTGAAAAACCAGATGCTTCCATTACTGGGAGCAGTTCCCGCAAATCATGTTGCAACATTCCACCCAATATCGTCTTCGCGATTGCTCTTTGCAGAGGCTGGGCGGGTAAAGCAAGATCCAATACAAGTAGTTGTCCTTGTGGTTTGAGAACGCGATAGATCTCTGCAATCCCCTTCTGCCTCACCATATCTGACATATGAAAAATCATAAAACTGCACATCACTACATCGAACTGATTTTCAGAAAAGGGAATATCATCAATGCTACCTAGTTGAAAAGTAATATCCTCATTGGCTTCTGCTGCCTTATGTTGACTGACTTCAATCATCCCCGGTATGACGTCGATCCCAAACACCTTGCCCGATTGCCCTGCTTGACGCTTGGCTGCAAGCGTCAACGTGCCTGTACCGCAACCAACTTCGAGTACGCTATCACCAGTTTTCACTTGCGCTAAGTTCACTGTCATCTCACGCAGAATGTGCTCTCGCCCAAGAGTAATTTTCCTCATGTATGAGTCGTAGGAATACACCATCTTTTCCATTTCACTTTTCATTTTTTGATCTTCATCAACTTTTATGTTAGTTGGATCGTTCTGTGTCATCGTAACCTCCAAATCCATAATTCAGAGCGTGTCATCATAGTCAATTAATAGAATGTAGTATGGCGTGTGAAATAAGGTTGGCACATAGTATGCGTTTGTGGTGTTCGGAATGGTAAGTTGACTAATGCTCCATTCCTTATAAATCATTATCCAGAGGGATGGGTGTGTCGGTGGTGCGTATCTGGCGTATGATTGTGCTCGTGCTCAGTATAATCATGTTCGTGAGTGTGGGAATGTGATCTGGTATCAATTTCAATCCCACCATGAACGGGCTCATGATGTTCATCGTCGTGAGAATGTGAATGTTCATGCAGGATCGTTTCATGTACATGGATATGAGAATGTTCCTCATAGACTAGAAATATCGTACCGATCACCATCAACGGCACAGCGAGCAAGAACATCACACTAATTTCATCGTGGAAGAGCATAAAAGAGATAGCTATTCCTGCCAATGGTGCGGTGCCATATAACGCGCTTGTCCTGGCGGCACCAAGACTACGCATTGCCCAAATGAACAGCGTAATACTCAATCCATAGCATAAACTCCCCAATAGCATCCCCCAAAACACATTTGCCCAGGTGGGAAGTGGATTACCTACCAAGATTGCCAGGATTAAAGAGAAAGTCCCTGCTACCAAGCCCTTGATTGTAACGATGGTTATTGGGTCTTTTGCAGATATATTCCTGGTCAAATTATTATCAATCCCCCAAAGCACGCAGGCCAGTATAATTCCAAACGCTCCAATGGAAAAACCCCAGAAAGCTTTTATATTTAGTGTTAGAAGAATACTTGCTAAGGTGATAGTGAGGATTGCCCACCAGGCGCGTCGGCTGACTGCTTCTTTGAAGGCGAGCGCGGCGATCAGTGTTGTGGCAACCGCTTCAATATTGAGTAAAAGAGAGGCGGTTGCTGCAGGAGTTGTACCTAAACTGAAAAGTAAAATGATCGGTGCGACGATGCCACCTGCAATCGTTGCCCCTGCCAGCCACGGAAAATCAGCCTTCATCAGCTTGGCTTCTCCCCTTGTGGGCGATTTTCTGAGGTATTGCCAGGCTTTGATGATCAGCAAGCCACAGCCACAGCCGAGATAAAGCAAAGCTGCGAGCATGATCGGCTCGACTTCACCCAATAATAATTTACCGAATGGTGCACTGGCTCCAAATAATAAAGCGGCAAGTAACGCTAACAAGATAGGGTAGATTTGTACTCGATTCGGGCGCATTAGGACATCATTTTACCTGATATTTGGTAAACCCATGATCACCCTCCAGACCGAAAGGAAGTTTGTCGTCTCAATGGCGAATTTAGAGATCCAAGTCGAGTAGCTTTTGGAAGTCCAATATTTCTGATATTTCAGAATATCGCTTCGACATTCCTATGAAGCCATTTCGTACTACAATTATTTTCATTCTAAGAGTAGTATAATGTAACACCTGTTACATTATACAATGAGGTGATTTGTGACAAAATGGCTGCTGCTCCACTACAAGCTTCCTCCTGAGCCTTCAGCTTTACGTGTGTATATATGGCGCAAGCTCAAACGTCTCGGGGCTATTTATCATCAGGAGACGGTTTGGGCACTGCCAAACAACCCGCATACCCGAGAGCAATTCCAGTGGCTTGCTGCTGAAATCATAGAGATGGGTGGTGAGGCAGCATTATGGGAAGCTCAACAGGTACTGTCAGGTAAAGATGACACACTGGTTGATCAGTTCCAGCAACAGGTGGATCACACATACCGGGAAATCTTGAATCAATTAGGACAACCCGAATCTGATCTGGATATGCTTTCCCGCCAGTATCAGCAAATCCGGCTCAAAGACTACTTCCAATCTAAGTTGGGGCAGCAGGTACAAAAAGCGTTATTAGAAAAAAGAGGAGTGGAATTATGAAGTGGGTAACCTGGGAAAATGTGGGTGTGGACCGGATGGCCTCAGCCTGGTTGATCCGAAAAACTATAGATCCACAGGCAGAGTTCGTGTTTATACCCGCTGGATATAAACCTTTGCCTGAAGGAGCCGAACCATTCGATATCCCTGGAGTACATTACTCACATCATCGCGGACATTGCACCTTCCATACCCTGATTAAAGAATTTAAATTGAAAGATCCCATCCTGGCGCGCATCGCTCAGATTGTGGATGAAGCTGATGTTATCCAGGAAGCAGCTGTGGAGCCGGCTGCGCCTGGCCTGGATCTGATCTGTCGTGGGTTGCGTCGTGCCAGCCAAGATGACTGGCAGGCACTGGAACGCGGTGCACTGGTCTACGAGGGTTTGTATGCTGAATTATCCGCTGAACCAATGTAAGGTTCCAAAATCAACAAACGATCTTTTGAAAGGAGATCAAAACAATGAAATGGGTTACTCGTTCGCACGTTCATGTAGATCGCATCGCCTGCCCGTGGCTGATCACGCGCTTTATCGATAGCGAGGCAGAGTTTCTGTTCGTTCCATCCAGCCAGATCGAGCATGTGGTAAAAGAGACCGGGGCAATTCCGTTCGATGCGCCCGGTGTGGAACTGGGGCACCATGAGGGTCGCTGCTCATTCGAGTCCATCATTCTTAAATATGGTCTGAAAGAGCCTGGACTGCTGCGCCTGGCGCAGATCGTCCACGGCGCAGATGTTTCAGAAGACATCGATAAAGAACCTATTGCGCGAGGCCTGGAAGCGATCGCCAGTGGTTACAGCCTGCGCTTTCCCGAGGACACAGAAAATCTGGAATATCAGCTTGAAGTCTATGATGCTCTGTATGCCTGGTGCAGAATGGATGTTGCCAAGAAAAAGTAAACAATGAAAATTTTGGCTGCCCCTTTCATCTTGGGAGGGGCAGCTGCTCCACCCAGGAGGTAAACATGAGCCTTCAGTTTTTGCGTTTTATCCCTCTACCTGAGCATGTCAAGCCTGGGGGCTTCGATCATGCCGCTATACACCGAGCCAGCAATCGTTTATACGTCGCTCACACAATCAATAATGCGATAGATGTGATTGATTGCGCCTCAGACCAATATTATCACTCGATCCATGACTTGGCCGGCGTGGCTGGAGCACTCGCATCGGACGAACGAAACCTGGTCTTCACCTCCAACCGCGGGGAGAATACGGTGGGGATATTCTCACCAGACGATGAACAGAACCTGGTAAAAGTCCCCGTCGGTGTGCGCCCCAATGGGCTTTCATTCGATCCCCAGCATGGCTTGTTGCTGGCAGCCAACGTAGGCAACCCGGATATCCCCGGTTCGTTCACCCTTTCGATAGTTGATATCCAGCGTAAAGAGATGGTCCACTCCATCCCCGTGCCCGGTCGTACACGCTGGACTGTATATGATACACAGACGGACTCCTTCTATGTCAACATCGCTGATCCGCCGCAGATAGTGACAGTAAAGGCAAGCCAACCTGACCGGATTGCGAATATCCTGGAAATCCCAGCAGCTGGACCCCACGGGCTTGACCTTGACACTGAAAATCACAAGTTATTCTGCGCCTGTGATGCTGGAATTCTATTCACCATTGACTTGGAAACGAATCAAATTTTCGGTGAGACCCGATTGAACGGTACACCTGATGTGATCTTCAATAATCCGGATTTGAGTCATCTGTATGTAGCGATTGGAGACCCAGGTGTCATTGACGTTTTTGACACAACGACCCTGACCCGCCTGGAAGCTATCTCGACGGAGAAGGGAGCGCACACCATTGCCTTTGACGCCCATCGCAATAAGGTCTATGCTTTCCTGCCGCAGACAAACCGGGCGGCAGTGTATGCAGATCGATAATCGTCAATTTATCTGTACTGTATCGTTGGTGAGGAGGAATAATAAAGGAGTATACAATGGATCAACATGAAATTTTCATGGAGGCGTTGCGCCATGTTGCCCAGCTGTGTGCGGTCGCGGCAATGACCGCCCCCAAGAGTGGCGGACAGCTGTTCTTGAAGGGATCCAAACCTTTCATCGAAACGGTCATCGTTGAAGACCGACCTACACTAAGCCTTATTGCAGAATGGCTGCGAGAACGTGGTAGAAAATTGAAAGCATCAATCTGGTTTCGAGATGCAGAATCTGCAGAAAAACTCGACCTGGTGCTATTCATTGGTTTGACGAAGTGGTATCCGCCCGTATATGACTGCGGGGCTTGCGGGTATCCCACTTGTGCTGAATTCTTACGCGCCAGGGAACACTACAAGCCACAGGGTTCTGAAGATTGGGAATTCCCTGGTCCGATTTGTCAATTACGCTGTGTTGACCTGGGTGTTGCAGTCGGATCGGCGGCCAAAATCGCTAGCTTGAACAATGTGGATGCCCGCTGTCAGACTCGGATTGCATCCGCCGCAAGGCATTTGGGGATCATTGAATCGGACCTAGCGGTTGCTCTTTCAATGAGCGTCACTCACAAGAATATCTTCTTCGATAGAACCATACCGGAAGTTAACTTCGACGCCTGAAGCCCCAGGTCTAGTAGCTAGCTACTAAAGCGTTGACAGCTCCATGCCATTGCTCAAATATGTTGTATCTCCAACACCAGGAATAATGGTATAGCCACATTCACATCATCATTCACGTGTTTAATCACCTGGAGGTGGAGTTAACGCGGTAAGCTTTTGTGATGGTCTTCAAAGAGTCATTCCATCAGCAATGATTCAGGCCGAAAAGTATTATAAAATTCCCTAAAATCGTTTAAGCTCAACGGCTTACTTCTACATGGTGGAGGTAAGTTTAATAAGACTGGAAGGCTTAACAACTCTTCCCAACAAAGGTATTTACGAATTCGAATTGCTTACGTCAAAATAATCTGAACTCTTTGCATTAGGGTAATGTTTTCAGGTAGTCGATCAGGTCCGCTATGTCTCCATCGCTCATCTTCCAACGCGGCATGTCTGTACTCAGCTGAGAACCATTTGGATCTTTCCCGTCCTCAACTGCGAGCTTAAATTTCTCGGCATCAAACTCACTTTCCAATGTTTTCCACCGAATATCTTTTGCATCCATCTGTTGCATCATCCCCATACTATGGACCCCACCGCGACCATCTGGTCCATGACAAGAAACACAGGCGAGCTGACCATTCATCATCATCCACCCATTGGAAGAAGGACCACCTGAATAGCTTATATCAGTTCCCCGGTCGCTTGTAGCAGTGAAATAAATGCGTTCACCATTTGAATCAAATACTCCGTTCCCCCAGCCGGTACCATTAGAACTCGATGTTCGATTGGAAAGTGCACAGCTTTCAAGTAATAGAGTCGTTAAGAGGAGGAATAATATTATTGTAATTGTGGTTTTATTGCTCATGGCTTTCCACCACCTAAGTTTTTACTCAATCTTGAATTATGACCAACCGAAGTCGGTGTACACAACCATACTCAATTTTATACCTTAGTATGGATTCCTTCAAAACTGGTTTGTGTAAACAATAATGATTTGACAGTCACATCGTATTTGGTCGGTAGAAATACTTTTGCATTTCTTCCGCACAAGGAAACCGTAGACTGATAGTAACTGCATTACTTTGAACCCCATCTTACCCATTTACAAGTTCTGGTTAGTTTTATCTCAAATAAATTACAGCGGGTAATAAACATTAGAACCTCATATCTTTGCCCGGAACAGGGAAAGACCCCCAACAATTGTTGTGTATTGTGTAGTCTCTTCCACCTGCGTAAAACCTGCGCTTCGGATCATTTCAGGCAACAATCCCTGAATATTGTCAGCAGCTTCTTCCAGACGGCGCATGACCAGGGAAATCAGTAGTGAATAAATACTGCGCGGCTTGCCAAAATCCACAACATGCAGCTCTCCTCCGAGGCGTAAAACGCGGTAAATCTCTTGCATGGCACGCTGTTTGTTTTCAGTGCCTAGGTGATGAATGACTAAGCTGGAGAGCACCCGGTCAAACGAATTGTTTGGGTAAGGTAGCTGAAAAGCCATACCAAGATCTAAAGTAATATTCACACCGGCTTGTAGGGCTTTGGAACGTGCTATTTCTAAAACAGCCTCGTCACCATCTATACCTACGACGTCAGCTTTCGGGTGGGTTTGTTTAATCAAGACGGTGAGCGTACCTGTACCACAACCCAAGTCCAATACTCGCATTCCGGGTCGGATATTTGCTTGTCGAATTAGATGGAGTTTGAAGCTCCTCTCGCGCATGCCCCATTTTAAAAAAGGGTCATACAGCGGCGTCAACCATCTGAAGCTTAAAGCTGGGATAAATTTCGTTTTTGAAACCATAATCTCTTCTCCCTGATGTCAAACATCAGTCTATCTCCGGCAATATAAAAATGAAAGCGTGGTTTAGCGTGCATTCCGATGCGCCATTACGCTCGTACCAATAAGCTGCATCCATGTTCGACGATGATTACCCATCGGACAATTAAAAGCCCTCAGCCTATCGTTTGAGTGATAGACCGAGGGTGCTGGACCAAATAGTTAGGTCCAGAGATTGTGTGTGAATGATCTCTGGTTGGAAATTACTGTGAATTTAGCTGATAGGTGCGCCACATTGCGGGCAGTGCGTCCAATCGGCTTGCAATCCTGCACCGCAATGGCTGCAATAACGTGCGGATGGAACTCCTTCCTGATTTGATTGAATTATCGGACTGGATGTTGCATACACCGGTCCTTGAACTACATCTGAAACACGATTCTGTCTCTGGAAGAAACCAGCAGTACCGCCTACCAGGGCAACCACTAATACTATTGGGATAGCAATTACCAACAGTAAAAATAATAATCCTACAACCATCATCAATCCGCCTCCGAACATCATAATCGATTACTCCTTTCTTCTACTTTCAGTATTAATTGTATGACAAATTAATTTATGAGGGAACAGTTGTCTTGCTCATTACTTTATAGGCTATTTTGCTTATATAAATAACCCATGTGTTTTGAAACATGGGTTGTTGATGATTTGTAAATATGAATTATTTATTTATCTTGGATTAGATGAAGTCATCGACCCAGTGATTAATGGTGATGCATTTGTTCACTACCATGTTCTTGAGATTTAACATATTTCTGCGGTTCTTTATCGAAAGCCTTTTTATCTTCTAATGAGCAGAAGTAATACGTCTTCCCCTGATAATTCGATTTGTTGGTTGCAGTCTTGGGGTCAACTTCCATACCACATACAGGATCTATTTCCAT
>JBGPBQ010000172.1:0-8845 GCA_041481345.1 Anaerolineae bacterium | reverse complement strand
CTTCCCTCCCTCCCAAATTCCTCCAAATCAGGATATACTCCTCCTACCCCCAACAGGAGCAGACCCATATGTCCAACCACCCCTTCCATTCCAAGCGAGCGCCCATCTACCAGGACGTCCCCGACGACCAATGGAACAACTGGCGCTGGCAGCTCAGCCATAGGCTCAACACCGCCGAAGAGATCGGCAAGGTACTCACCCTCACCCAGGATGAAGACAATGCCCTCAATGCACCCCACCTCTTCCGCGTCGATATCACCCCCTACTTCATTTCCCTGATCAACCCCGATGACCCCGAGGACCCCGTCCGCAAGCAGGTCATCCCCAACGACTGTGAGATGGTGACCTTCACCGCCGAGATGGCCGATTCGCTCTCTGAAGACGCTCACTCTCCTGTCCCAGGTCTGGTGCACCGCTACCCCGACCGGGTGCTCATGCTCGTCACCACCCAGTGCGCCTCATACTGCCGCTACTGCACTCGCTCGCGCATCGTGGGTGACCCCGCCGCCACCTTCTCGCGTGCCGAATTCGAGATGCAGCTCGAGTACCTCCGCCATACCCCCCAGGTGCGTGACGTCCTGCTCTCGGGTGGTGACCCGCTCGTGCTCGCCCCCAAGATTCTCGAGGAGATCCTCACCCGCCTGCGCGAGATCCCCCACATCGAAATCGTGCGCATCGGCTCGCGCGTCCCGGTCTTCCTGCCCATGCGCATCACCGATGAGCTGTGCGATACGCTCCAGAAGTTCCACCCCCTCTGGCTCAACATCCACGTCAACCATTCTAATGAGATCTCCGCTGAGCTCGCTCAGGCCACTGATAAGGTCACCCGTGCCGGTATCCCACTCGGCAACCAATCCGTCCTGCTGGCGGGTGTCAACGACAACGTCCACATCATGCGCCAGCTGGTGCAGGATCTGGTGCGTATCCGGGTCAGGCCGTATTACCTCTACCAGTGCGACCTGGTCCACGGCGCCGGTCACTTCCGCACTCCCGTCGCCAAAGGCATCGAGATCATGGAAGGTCTGCGCGGCCATACTTCCGGCTATGCCGTGCCCACCTATATGATCGACGCGCCCGGCGGGGGCGGCAAGATCCCAGTTATGCCCAACTACCTCATCAGCATGTCTGACCACAAGATCATCCTGCGCAACTTCGAGGGCTACATCACCACCTACGAGGAACCCACCGATTACGTCCCCGAGAAAGCCGCCAAATTCCATGGCGAGAAGCGTCCCGAGCCCGGTCAGGAGGGTCTCACTGCCCTCTTGGATGGCGAGGAGATGTTCATCAAGCCGGCGGGCTTCGACAAGCTCCACGAACGCGGCGGCATGCAGCACCGCCTGAAAGACCCCAGCAAGTGGAAGCCCCTGGGCATCGGTTCCGGCGAAGAACCGGAAATCCTGGATAAATAAGAATTAATTGGGAAAAAGGAACCACCGGTCTTCACTCGCTCGTGGTTCCTCCTTTTAACCCTGGGCAGCCTGTAAACACCCGACTTTTCCTATCGCCGCCACCTCAGCAGAGCCTTCGAACCTGGCAAGGGCAACACACTATATCAAGCACAGATACCGAGCACTGCATTTCAAGCCGAACATGGCACAGGCTTGACACATCATCATTTGCAGATATAATTGGGACTAATGTACTCATCTATGTCATATTTTGGAGATCAATCTTCGCTAACTTGCATCTGTCCGAAGCGGGGTTACTAACCGCCTCGTCGTCGAGATAATCCCTCAACCCTGACTGACAAACTGACGAGTAGCTGGATGCACCCCGCAAGAGTTTATTATCCTGCGTGGCTGGTTAGCCACCTTTCTTAATTGCCTGTCAGTCGACCGTTAAGGAGAAGGGGAACATCTATCATGAAAATTGCTAATAATATCACCCCAGCTGGTCGGCGGCACACCACTGATGCGTTTGCACCGGCTGGGGAGTTTACTGACCTGGTGGCTGCCATCAACCGGCTGCCGGGGCGCGTACGCGACCTCATTACACTGAAGTATGGCGCCAACTTGAACAACCGCTAGATCGCCAGGCAACTTCAGATCAGCGAATCCAATGTTGGTACGATCCTGAACCACACACATCAAAAGCTGCGTCTTGAATTGGAGACACACAATGAACGATGATTTTAACAAGCGCCACAGGCAGCACCCTGACCCGAAATTCGTCGAGCGGCTCTATCACCGACTCAATTCCACACCTACCCCACCAAGGAGCTTCTCGATGTCAAAACGTATCCTTCGTCCCGCACTGCTCGTCACCCTGGCGCTGATGCTGGTAGCCACGCTGACCCTCACCTTCTCACCAACCGCCCGCGCCGCCATTCAGGGTTTCTTCACCTTCAACGGAGTCACCGTTGGTGTTGACGAAGAAACCGGCAAACTGGTAACCAGCGGCAATACCAATGCCATAATCCAACAAACCGATCACGAAGTCACGATCCAGGGTGAAAACGGCGAAATCGCCGGCGCCGGCGTCGCTAAGGCCCAGATGGTTGGCGAAATGGTGAACGTAAGCGACCTGCTCAGCCGCTACCCTGATTTGACCCTCCCCACAGTACCCTCCGGCTACACCTTGCAGCCTCAAGGTCAGCTTATGACCGATGGTAGCCTGGTGTTCACCTGGACCGATCCCGACGGGCCTATTATTACCTACCAGCGCAGCTCCAACGCGTTCCAGGGATTCGGCCCGGTGGAGTCCTTTGGATCGGCGGATGGGACAATCACCCTACCCTCTGACGGTCAGGTGACCTCATCCACTGTGGCGCTGGGCGAGCCCGGCTCTGTTTCCACTGGAACTGAACCTGAAAGCGGCACAAACATCGTGTCTTCAAAGGGCGTTCAAGAAGTACTAAACGGTGAACAGATTACCCCTCCTGTAACCTATTACTGGGAAGCGGGCGGCTACTATCACATCCTCATTGCAACCGACAGTAGCTTTAGCGAAGCCGATCTACAGGCAATGCGGCCCTTAAGCAGATAACAATCCACCCATATCAAATTTACTGCTGAGAAGGAGCTAGACAAAGCAGAACTGCACTAGAACAGTTCCGCTTTGTTTATAACCTGCTCCCCTGGCTCATCCATGAACTGCTTGTAAACACCGGATTGACTGATGCCGGGTTAATTCAGCTACCCTCTTGACACCTCATCAATAGCAGATATAATTGCGCCTAATGTACTCATCTATGTCATATTTTGGAGATCAATCTTCACTAACTTGCATCTGTCCGAGGCGGGGTTCATAACCGCCTCTCCGTCGAGATAATCCCTCAACCCTGACTGACAACCTGACGAATTGGTGGTAGCACCCCGCATGCATGTATTCTCTTGCGTGGCTGGTTAGCCACCTTTCTTAATTTCCTGTCAGTCAACCATTAAGGAGAAGGGGAACATCTATCATGAAAATAGCTAATAATATCACCCAGCTGGTCGGCGGCACACCCTTGGTGCGTCTCCACCGCCTGACGAACGGCTCGAAAGCTGACGTGGTGGTGAAGCTCGAGTCGTTCAACCCGGCCCACAGCGTCAAGGACCGCATCGGGGTGGCCATGATCGACGCCGCCGAGAAAATGGGCCTGATCAAGCCCGACACGATCATCCTCGAGCCCACCAGCGGCAACACCGGCATCGCCCTTGCCATGGTGTGCGCCGCCCGCGGCTATAAATGCGTGCTCACCATGCCCGATACGATGAGCCGCGAGCGCAAGATGCTCCTGCGTGCCTATGGCGCTGAGCTGGTTGCCACCCCCGGCAGCGACGGCATGGCTGGTGCCATCCTTAAAGCTGAAGAGATGGCCGCTGCTGACCCGCGCTACTTCATCCCCCAGCAATTCAACAACCCCGCCAACCCCGAGATCCACCGCCGCACCACCGCTGAGGAGATCTGGCAGGATACTGACGGAACGGCAGACATCCTGGTGGGTGGCGTGGGCACAGGCGGTACGATCACCGGTGTGGGCGAGGTGATCAAGGCGCGTAATCCTGGATTTAAGGTGGTGGCGGTCGAGCCGGATGGCTCAGCGGTTCTGTCAGGAAGCGAGAAGGGTCCACACCTGCTGCAGGGCATCGGGCCGGGATTCGTCCCGCAGGTGCTGAACACGCGCATCTATGACGAGATCATCCGTGTGAAGAACGAGGAAGCCTTGGAGACTGCCCGTCGCATGGCGCAGCAGGAAGGTCTGCTGGTGGGGATCTCATCCGGCGCTGCGGTGTGGGCTGCCCTGCAGGTGGCTAACCGCGACGAGAATGCCGGCAAGCTGGTGGTGGTCATCGCCCCCGATTTTGGCGAGCGCTACCTGAGCACCGTACTATTTGCCGACCTGGCAACTTAGACACCCTGGAATGATCTGGAACTCACAGCAATTATCGGACGGTAAGGTTTCTATCCTTCCGCCCGTGTGATCGGAGGAATTATGGAAATACATACGTCTGGGGAATCTACTACACAAACGATCAAGCATGAAGGTTTGTGGGTCACCCTGCGGCGCGATGTACAGTCTGCTCTGGCGCGAGACCCGGCGGCGCGTTCATCTCTCGAGATCGTGCTGCTTTACCCCGGCTTGCACGCTCTCTGGGGCTACCGGCTCGCCCATTGGTTGTGGCAGCACGGACTCAAGCTGGTGGGGCGGATTCTCTCCCAGCTGGTACGCACCCTGACGGGCATCGAGATCCACCCGGGAGCCCAAATCGGCCACGGGTTATTCATTGACCACGGCATGGGGGTTGTGATCGGTGAGACCGCCGAGGTTGGGGAGGACGTCACGCTGTATCACGGGGTGACGCTGGGGGGCACCAGCCTCATAAAGGGTAAGCGCCATCCTACCCTGGGAGATCGTGTGGTGGTAGGTGCAGGAGCCAAAGTGCTGGGCGCCATCACCATCGGGGATGACACCCGCATTGGCGCCAACGCCGTAGTCGTGAAGTCGGTGCCGTCGAACTCGGTGGTGGTGGGGGTGCCCGGTCAGACTGTCACACGCACCAAGCTGCATCACGCCACCGACGCCCCCGACCTGGACCACACCTCCCTACCCGATCTGGTGGGTGTCTCACTGGTGGACCTGATCAAGCGGGTGGAAGCCCTCGAAGAGCAGGGCGAGCGCCATGCCAACGGTAAACCCCACGTGCACGTCCCCACCGATGGCTCGTGGCAGGGTGAGGACTTTTCTATCTAGACACAGATAGACCTGACAGGTTTTGAAAACCTGTGAGGTTTGCTGTACACCCTGTGAGGTCTACAATGTTAGGCAAAATAGATTATACTAATTCCTCGTATTTTACCTAATATTATGCTTGACAGGAATTACCCCATGCTGCCAAATCTATCCCACGAAGAAATCCTGCGCTACTCACGCCACCTGCTCATACCCGATGTTGGGCTGGAGGGGCAGCGCAAGCTCAAGGCGGCCTCGGTGCTGCTCATCGGCACCGGGGGTCTCGGCTCGCCGGTGGCACTCTACCTGGCCGCGGCTGGCATCGGGCGCATCGGGCTGGTGGATTACGACGTGGTCGACCGCACCAACTTGCAGCGCCAGGTCATCCACGGCACCTCCACGGTTGGCAGCCTCAAGGTCGAATCAGCCCGCGAGCGCATGCTCGACCTGAACCCCGACATCCAGGTGGATATCTACAACGAAGCGTTTACCTCTGAGAACGCCATACGCATCGCTGAGCCGTATAACCTGATCGTCGATGGGAGCGATAACTTCCCCACGCGCTATCTGACAAACGACCTGTGCGTGCTAACCGGCAAACCGAACGTCTACGGGTCGGTCTACCGTTTCGAGGGACAGGTGAGCGTTTTCGACGCCAGGGTGGGCCCTTGCTACCGTTGTCTGTTCCCCGAACCTCCCCCGGCCGGTCTGGTGCCGTCTTGTGAAGAGAGTGGCGTGTTTGGTGTTGTACCTGGCACGATCGGCACACTCCAGGCAACCGAAACCCTCGATCTGATCCTGGGTATTGGCGAGCCTCTGATCGGCAGGCTATTGCTATATAACGCTCAGGATATGAGCTTCGACTTCGTCAAGCTTCACAAGAACCCGGGCTGCAAGGTGTGCGGTGAACACCCCAGCGTAACCCAGCTGATTGACTATGATGCCTTCTGCGGGGTGCCGGGGCGGGAGGTGGAAACGGGTTCGGCCGGCATGGAGTGGGATTTCACTCCCACGGAGCTGGATAGACAGCTGAAATCCGGCGCTCATCTAGGTTTGGTAGATGTGCGTGAGCCACACGAGATGGAGATCTCGCACATCGACGGCACGCGCAACATCCCATTGGGGCAGCTGGCGATGCGCACGGGTGAGCTCGACCCGCAGGATGAGATCGTGCTGATCTGTAAAGCGGGAGTGCGCTCGACGCGCGCCCTGCATATCCTGCTCGGAGCAGGGTTCCGCAATCTGCACAACTTGAAAGGCGGGCTAAACGCCTGGGCCAAGGAAGTCGACCCGAGTCAGCCGGTCTACTAATCGCGATGGATAATCATCCACCACTTTGTATGCTGGTGTGCCTGGCTCACCCTGACGATGAGACCTTCGGGATGGGCGGAACGCTGGCGTTGTATGCCCGGCGTGGGGTGCAGGTGCATCTGGTGTGCGCCACGCGCGGTGATGTGGGTGATGTAGATAGCGAGCTCATGCAAGGCTTCAGCAGTGTAGCCGAGCGGCGGGAATCAGAGCTGCGGTGTGCAGCCGGCATCCTCGGCTTGAGCGGTGTCTACTTTTTGGGCTACCGTGACTCTGGCATGCCCGGCACCCCCGACAATCAGCATCCTAATGCCCTGGCTGCTCAGCCTGTGGATGAGGTAGCCGCGAAAGTGGTGCACTATATCCGTTCGCTGCGCCCGCAAATCGTGGTCACCCATGACCCCATTGGCGGGTACAAACACCCCGATCACATTGCCATGCACCGGGCTACGGTGCGCGCCTTCGAGCTGGCAGCTGACCCAACCTTTTTTACTGATCTGCCACCTTACAAGCCCCAGAAGCTGTATTACCAGACCATGCCGAAGGCCTTGATCCGCTGGGCGGTGAGGGTGGCGCCCTTCCTACGCATGGACCCGCATCACTTTGGTCGCAACCGCGATATCGACCTGGCCGACCTGGTGAAGGAAGGGGACTTTCCCACCCACGCTCGTATCAACTGCCGCAGCGTGAGCGAGATCAGGGATGAAGCCACTGCCTGCCATACCAGCCAGCTTGGCGGGGCGATCGGGCGCAAAGGCCCGATGACCCTATTGCGGCGCTACCTTGGGAGCACCGAATCCTTCATGCGCGCCTATCCCACACCCAAGAACGGCCTGCGCGAACGGGATTTGTTTGAGGGGGTTAGGTAAGCTAAATTGGATTGATTATTTCCGCTTAAAACGGGTAAAACAGTCTATCTGATTTTTACTTAGTTAGAGATAGCTGTCTGGATAAATTGTCTAGGTCGATTCATTCAAGGCTTTTTCGAGTAAATAACTCACGTTCAGCTCTATCGCCCACTTCCGCAGATATTTTAAATCGAGTTCTCCCTGCCTTAATTTTAGTACCCCAAGAACGTCGCGCCACTGCTTTTCTGAGACCTCATTACCTTTACGAAACCAATCCAGCTTGGCAAGAATGGTATCTTCAGGGCTGGCAAAGTAAGCACTAATTTCTGGCTCCGTGTGTATGATTTGCTTTTGAGCTCGAGAATGCTGTGATTGTTGAAATGGACTCTCACATGGAATGAATATATCTACCTTGAACATGGTTTGCCGGTGGATGATATTAAAACTGGAGTTGTGGAGTACTGAATCAGCGATCAGTTCGTCATCCAGGTAAAATTCGGATTTTAACGCCGCGATAAAAGGTTTGACATGCCTAATCTTCATATCAGTAATGATATCTGCATCCTGGGTCGTCCGTACCATGCCATAAATCGTGCTGGCCAGCGAACCGCCAATCAGATAGGGGATATTAAGTTCTTCAAAAACCTTGGTGACCAGGATTGTGACCGAAATGGGCTCAGGCAACATCATTAAGCTCGCCATAAACTTTACATGCAAGGTCCTCCCCCAACAGTAGACCAGCCAGCCTGCGCTGCAACTTTGCTTCGCTCTCCTCAGAATAACGGTATCGCAAGCCAATTAATGCGAGCATATGAGCAGAGGCGTTCAAACCTGCCAGCATCTCCAGCTTTTTGGAGGGAGAAGCCTTTCTGAGTAATTGAACCTGTAAAGCTTCCATTGTTGGATGTGTATCTGAAAACAACGAGTTCATAGTTTTAGTATAGCACGATCTTTTTCCTCGATCTATTTATTCACCTTTTATCATCGCTTTTTCCAGCGCTTCCCGCAGGGAGCGAGCCTCCACCACCTCGATCCCCTTGGGCCAGGGCTCACCTTTGCGGATGCTTTTCGGCACAATGGCAATCTTGAAGCCCAGCTTGGCAGCCTCGCGCAGCCGGGCAGGCAGCTGCCCCACCATGCGCAGCTCGCCCGAGAGCCCCACCTCACCGATCAGCACCGTATCCGCCTTCACCGGCAAGTCGCGCATCGAGGAGGCAATCGCGGCTGCTACAGCCAGGTCAGCGGCGGGCTCCTCCACCTGGATGCCCCCCACCACGTTGACGAAAATGTCCTGGTCACTTAGGCGCAGTCCCAGGCGGCGTGCCAGAACAGCCGTCACCAGCAGCAAGCGGTTGAAGTCAATCCCATTGGGGGTGCGGCGCGGGTTGCCAAACGCTGTCGGGCTCGAGAGCCCCTGCACCTCCACCAGGATCGGGCGCGTGCCCTCCATGGTAACCGCGATGGCACTCCCCGGGGCGTCACCATGCGCTCCGCCAGGAAGGCCTCCGATGGGTTGGTGATCTCCACCATG
>JBGPBQ010000171.1:0-8918 GCA_041481345.1 Anaerolineae bacterium | reverse complement strand
TATTTAGCCTCACTTGCGCGGAGCACTGCCTCTGCTTGCTTGAGCTCCATAGCAAAATCTTGCAGGTCACGGTTGCTTTGTTCCAGTTTAGCCGCGTATGCCTGCAGAGCAAACTCGGCCTGTTTAGAGACTGATATATCATCGACTGTTAGAAGTAAGTGAGGCATTCCATTAGAAAAAAGGTAAGTAAAGCGGCAGTCCAGCCAGATTTCTTTTCCAAAGCTGCTCATCGTATGGATTTCTCGTCGTGTTTCATTGCCTGTGGCTGCCGTCTCACTGGCAGACTCAAGCAACCCTGAATTCTTCCACGATTCAATGTGATTATAATTCTGCCTCAGAACCTGTTCGCGCGTCGCTCCAAGGATCCTAGCCATTGCATCGTTTGCCAAAATGCACTGCCCTGAAGAGTCGTAAGCACTGATGCCCATTGTTGAGACATCAATGAGCGCAAGGTTGAACTCCAGTGCGTCAGCAATTCGTTGTTGGGTCAGTTTGCGCTCGATAACTGGTGTCATTTGAGTTGAGACAAACTCCAGCATTTCCATATCTGCATGACTAAACCGCACTCGCTCAGTGTAACTCTGCACGGCTAGGACACCGAAAATCTTCTCACCAATTTTCAATGGCACTCCCAGCCAATCAACGGAATCAGCACCCACCAGCTCCACTTCACCTTGCTGGACGAGGCGTGTAAACGCTTGCCGATCGACCAGCAAGGGACGACCTGTGCGAAGTATGTATTCGGTCAATCCATGACCCGGTTTTCTCGACGGGAGGGCTTCATCATGTTGATCCACAGTGTAAGGAAAACTGAGCAGGTCAGCGTCGGCGTCATATAATGCGATGTAGAAGTTGTCAACCGGCATCAGATTGCCAAGTGCGCGATGGATGGTGAGATAAAGGTCTTCAAGGTTCTCGGTGACCGCGGCCTGGGAAATGGTATACAGCACCTCCCGCACCCGTTCTGCCTGTTTGCGTTCAGTGATATCAATTTCAGCAGATATAAAATAAAGCGGCTTGCCCTGTTTGTCCCTACGCAAGGACGTACTGACATCTGTCCACACATTTGAACCTTTTTTTTGAAGATATCTTTTGGTGAAGCGTGCAGTCTCCTTATCGCCAGAAAGGATGGAATCAATCTCTCTTTGACATATCTCAATGTCATCGGGATGGGTAATATCTTGCCACCTCTTCCCTTGGAGTTCTTCCGGGGAATAGCCCAGCATATCGCAGAACGCCTTGTTCACATGGATCTCACTTTTGAGTGAGGTGATTGACTTCCCAACATTAGAAAAGTCGAAAACATACTTGAATTTATCCTCGCTCTGGCTCAGGGCTTCCTCTGCTTGTACGCGGGCGGTGATATCAGACCAGGTACCAAATATTTCTAATGGATTTCCATTATTATCTTTAAATAATTTCAATTCATCATACATCCAATGGTAAGTACCGTCTTTAAACATAAATCGATATTCATGCTTATAATAGTCATGCGTATATAGAGTTGCAAGATTTTCGAAAACTTTTAGCGCATCTTCGGGATGAATATGGTTGGCCCAAAATCCTTTCGATAGAAATTCTTCCTTTGTATAGCCTGTAATAGCATATATGTTATCACTCACGAATTTAGCATCAAAGTCGCCGAAAGCATTACACGTGTAAAGCATCACTGTGCTTGAGGTGACTAATATTTCCATTCGCTTTTGCGCTCTAAGGATTTCCTCTTCCACCTGCTTGCGCGCGGTGATGTCGATCATGACCCCCTGCCAAAACAAGGGTTTGCCTTTCTTGTCGCGGATCAATCGTGTTTCATCGCTCACCCAGATGACCCTTCCATCGCGCGTCATAATCCTGTATTCCGAAATGGATGGTTCCTTGGCTGCATAGGTGTGCGTGTATTCTTCCATTACGCGTTCGCGATCATCCGGCAATATCATTTTGTACCACAAGTCATTATCAGCAATCCACTCCTCTGGTTCATAACCCGTGATTGTCTTAAGTTGTGGGTTGATATACAAGGTCTGAAATATTTTTTCTACTGAGTCTGTATAAATAACGGCAGGGACCTGTTCCACCAGGGCGCGATAACGTACCCCCACGGTCAATTTAATTCTCTTCGGTTTTTTTCCGGCAATCATTCGACTGTGAGAGTTGCTGCCCGTATCTTTTAGAACCGGTTTTTTGGGCATCCGATCATCTCCTTGCAGGATTCATTTAAATCTACCATTCACCAGTGGTTTAGAACTAGACTGGTATGTTAGTCGAATGCAACAATCATGCCTGAAGTAAATAATTTGTCCACACCGTACAAAAGAATATGTGCATAGAGAAAAAGTAGCCTTATTACCTGGGAGCAATTAGCAGTTTGTTATTCATGGATGACGCAAAAACACTTTTTGGCATGGCAAGGCTTATATTCGATCTTATTGCCCTGCATGTATAACATTATGGGCGATGCATGGTTGCAACTCTATGACATAGTAGAGGTGACACTGAGGGATTGAAGCGATCTGAGATAAATTGGTACGTTTTATGCGGAGCGTTGTGGTTATGATTGTTGGCGTCGAGGGCGATACACTAGTATAGGGTTGTTGACCGACAGCCGTTTATTTAAGTTCGCATGGGCATTCGGTTAATACCGTCTTCGGGATGGAAATCTACCCACCGGACAGTGCAGCCCCGGTCTTCGGCTGCCATGATCCAGGGAGTGATATTGGCGTCGTAGTCCAGGCGGGTGACGACGATCTCATCCCCGGGTTGCCAGGTACGGGCGATAGCGCGGCTGATGGCGAAAGTCAGGCTGGTCATGTTGTTGCTGAAGACAATCCTCTCCGGTCTGGAAGCATTGAAGAAGTCCGCCAGAGCTATATGCGCTTCGTCCAATATAGCATCTGGTTCGCGGCTGGCCTATAAAGCGCTGCCGTGATTGGCGTTGTGCTCGAGCAGATAGGCATTAATCCGGTCTAGGACAGGTTAGGCGACCTGTGTGCCTCCGGGGTTGTCGAAGAAGATGGCCGGGTGTTGCTGGGCGGGGAATTTCGAGCGGATCGTCGGAAGATCGAAGGGCATTGTAACTTCCTGAATTTAGGATAAATATCCATGGTTGAGTAGGTATAGCTCAAATTATGTCTGCTGGTTAAGCACTGACCGCTTTATCAGACAATTACTTGATCAACAACCTGGCTGCAAAGATAAGCTTTTCTATTTGCTCATTGAGTCTCACAGAACAAATTATTCGGTCCCCACATGGGCGTGCTTTATGGTCGCTATGACCTGCTCGACCAGCTTATGGCGTATAAAGTCCGCCCTGCTCCCCAGGACCTGCCGGGTAAGTTCGAGACCGGTACGGGCA
The DNA here is from genome assembly GCA_041481345.1 of Anaerolineae bacterium. GTDB lineage: Bacteria > Chloroflexota > Anaerolineae > Anaerolineales > UBA4823 > FEB-25. The sequence continues at coordinate 5,566 of JBGPBQ010000171.1, read as the reverse complement.
ACTTTGAGGGCATGTGCGGTGTGCTGGGGGCGCTGGAGTATATCGAATGGGTGGGGGAAACCTTCGGTGCCGAGCATTCCGAGCGCTATTCGGCTGATTACACCGGACGACGCTTGAAATTAAAACAGGGAATGTCAGCCATCCGCAGCTACGAGTTCGAGCTCAGCCGCACCCTCCTGGATATCTTGGCGGAAACCCCCGGTGTAACTGTTTACGGCATCACGGACACCCACCGGCTGGAAGAGCGTGTGCCCACCTGCGCGTTCACATTATCGGGCAAATCACCCCGCCAGGTGGCTGAGGAGTTGGACGAGGCTAATATATACGTGTGGGATGGGAACTATTACGCCCTGGAGGTGACCAAACGGTTGGGGCTGGAAGACTCAGGTGGCATGGTGCGCGTGGGACCGGTGCACTATAACACAGTAGAGGAAATCAAGCAGTTTGGGGAGGCGTTGGGGAAAATAGCTGGTCATTCCTTTGCATCCAGTCATACTTAAGGCAGGATTGAGATAAAAGCTTGTATGCGCTTCTCTGCCCGCAGAGAGTTACATTGCCAGCGCACCTTGAGTAAAAAATGGCTTGTGTGGGTAGGTTATATCAGTCCAACAATATACTCAGGATAAATAAATAAAGTCCTCTTCAGGAATTGCATGGAAGAGGACTTTATTGGGATGGTTTGCGTTCCTGCTTATGTAAGTTTTAGGGGTGGACGAATTGCAACGATTGGTTGACTGTGTTCAGGGCTCGTTGGAAAGCCATCATTTCTTGCCGAGTAATACTATACTGCTTTGGGTTGAACTGCTGGGGCGGGCTTTGCGAACCAGAAATAGCCAAAGCCTATTGCGAAGAAGAGGTATATGACGAAAATACCCCACCCAAGTAAATTAAACCACCCAGATATTAGACCAATTAAGGTTATCACGACCCCGATTGCGTCGTAAACGAACAAATCCAAGATGATTGCTCGGCGCGCCTGGGATTCACCTGCATTCCTGGCATACCAAGTGAGGAACAGGGCACCAATCATGGATGCTCCATACTCTTGGGCGGGAAACACCGCGGCGCCACCAAGTTTTACCCCAAAGAGTGAGAAGGTGAATGCTGGCAGCACCAACAATAATGCTCCTAATATCAGGCATACGATACTTTTTATGATCAGTAAAGTTTTGAGGCTCATTTTAGTTTCTCCTTTGTTTTATTAAATCCAAACCAAATTCTGGGTATTGGCAGTGATGAACTCTACCATGCTCCAAATTGCACCTTGTACAGTTACCCCGTGAATTATCTTGCTGATGTCCCGTCTATTCGTCATATCTCAGGCAATCCGATGGATTGCCTAGTGCATCCTGCGGTGATATCTTACTTAAGCTAGAACCAACCCATTTGCCCACAATTACCCAAATAAAAAAGCCTACAGAGGATTGCAGCCTTCATAAGCCTTAGAGAATCGCACCCAATAATATCCACCGTTCATATGTATCTACATCATCCCCACTAACCTAGTTTGCACAAAAGAAAATGTCAGGATTACTATAAAAATTATATAGTAATTTCTACCAAAGTCAACAATTGATTAATGGAGGCCAAGTCGGAATTATGGTTGATGGTCTATCGGGAGATGAATCCCACATTGGTGAAGATTCACAATACCATCTGGATCAGCAAGCTTGATATAGGCTTAGCAGACTCCCATTGGTTACCCGCCAGGTGGCGGAGCAGCTGGACGAAGCCAATACCTACGTGTGGGATGGCAACTACTATGCCCTGGAAGTCACCAATCGCCTGGGGCTGGAGGATTCCGACGGGATGGTGCGCGTGGGACCGGTACACTACAACACGCTGGAAGAGATTGAGAGGTTTGGGGAGGAGTTGGGGAAGATTTCTGAGAGGTAGGTTGATACCTGCCTTTCTATTTACTTCTAACAACGCTTACCCGCCAGACATGGCTCCTACAACCCGTAGAGGTTCAATGCCAGCTGCTACCGCTTCTGGAAGGGGTTCAGTTGTCGGCTCCTGTGACAAATCCTCACCGCAAGCGAAAAACCGGATGAAAGGCCGCCGCTGCATGCTCACCTGGTCGCGAATCGTCCCGCGCAGCATTGGATATTGGACTTCCAACGCATCCACAACGGCAAATAGGGTGGCAGGGCCTTACACCTCCAGCTCAACCTGACGGTTGACGTTTGCCAGATTGCATAACAGCAGGGGTAGCACGACCCGGATCATGACAGTGTCTGAACCTCGACCGAGAGTACGGGTGGGAGATCCCTGACGATGGCTGTCCAGTTATCGCCCGAATCGGTAGACGCATACACCTGCCCGCCCGTGGTGCCAAAATAGACCCCGCACGGGTCAAGCGAATCGACCGCCATGGCGCTGCGGAAAACGTTGACGTAGCAGTTGCTTTGTGGCAATCCATTCGTAAGTGCTTCCCATTCATTGCCACCTGACCGGCTGCGGTACACGCGCAGCTTGCCATCGGGGGGATAGTGTTCTGAATCGCTCTTGATGGGCACTACGTAAATCGTTTCCGGCTCATGGGCATGCATAGCGATTGTAAATCCGAAATCTGTGGGCAGATTACCACTGACTTCGTGCCAGGCCTCGCCCGCGTCGTCGGTGCGCATGATATCCCAATGCTTCTGCATGAAGAGCACATCTGGGTGGGAGGGGTGCATGGCGATGCAGTGCACACAGTGACCGACCTCAGCTATGGAGTCCGGTAGCTCGGTACCAGACCGTAGGCCCCGGTTCACTGCGCGCCAAGTTTGACCGCCGTCATCCATACAGAAAGCACCCGCAGCCGAGATGGCAGTGAACATGCGCCTGGTATCGCCTGGATGGAGAAATACCGTGAGGCGGGAGCGAAATTCATCTCCCCCGCCCTGCTGCTAGCAGAAGTCGGCGGGGTTATCGCGCGTCGCACGGGCGATCCAGTCTTACCAAACGGGCAATCGCTTGGCTGGAAGGCCTGCCGGGGTTGCGGTTAGTTGAGATGGATAACGAGCTTGTGCACGACGCAGCCAACTTGGCCGCTAACCTGGGTTTGCGCATGGCGGACTCACTGTACGTCCTAAATGCATGACAACTTGATCTCCCCCTGGTCACTTTCGATGTTGACCAGCGCGAGCGAGCTCAAGCGCGGGTGACAATTCTTTCAATCTCCGAAGATAATAAATCTCAGCATATTGACTCTGCCGAACCCTTGGTCAGCCCGATCAAAAGACTCGGCTTTTCTGGTTATACTCTTTGACAGACGTTGACCGTCTGCAACCAAATGTTGACTTCCTTAATATAAAAATATCAAGGATTCGGTCATAACCCAACTAAGGGCTTAGGCTGATTTTCATAAGCCTAGGATTGGGAACGCGAACTCTCACCCAAGCGACCCATTATCGCTTGGGTGAGAGTTCGAATCTCGCCGGGTCAGCCTAAAGCTGACGGCAAGCCAAAGCCCCGTACTTTTTCTTTCCACATCGTGACAGTCATCCATTGACTCTCATAGGAACGGTGCTATACTTTTTGTATACTTGTAGTTACAATATAACATTACTACAACCGATAGATAGATTTCTCACGGAAAGATAATTCCATGCTCTGTAGGAGCCGATCCGATTTACTCCATACCGATTAGATTGCCTCTGCCGGGTTTATATAAGGGAACATAAGCTCGACCACCCGATCTATGATTATTTTGGTCTGGGCGAGATGACAATAGCAATTGTGGAATGCTGGGTTACTCTGAAGCCTAAGGAGTTAAAAATAGATCTCGAACTCAAGGACAAAGTGGCGGTAATCACAGGCGGAAGCGCTGGTATTGGACTAGCAGTAGCCCATGGCCTGGCAAAGGAAGGTGTTCACATTCTTCTCTGCGCCCGCGATGAAACCCGGGTGGCTAAAATGGCAACCGAAATTGCAACCACTCACGGTGTAATGGCTCTCGGTGTCCCAGCAGATCTATCCAAGCCCGAGGATATCTTCCGTGTAATTACGAAAGTTGGCGAAACGTTTGGCGGCGTGGACATCCTGATCAATAATGCGGGCACCGGCAGCAACGAGACCATCCTGAACGCCCCCGATGACAAATGGCAGTACTATTGGGAGCTTCATGTCATGGCCGCGGTCAGGCTGGCCCGCGGTCTGGTGCCTTTAATGCTAAAACGGCATGGGGGGATCATCCTTCATAACGCGTCCATTTGCGGTAAACAACCGCTCGGTTATGAACCCATTTACAACGTCACTAAAGCGGCCCTCATGATGTTTTCTAAGTGCTTGTCTGACGAAGTGATCAAGCACAACATTCGAGTCAACTGTATCAATCCAGGATTAATTCTCACTCCAGATTGGAGGAAGTCCGCTGCACAATTGACGGCCGGCACCGATGTAACGGTGGAACAATATCTTGAACGGATTGCCCGGGATAATGCACCGATCGGACGGTTTGCGACTCCCGAAGAGTTGGCTGACTTTTTTGTGTTTCTCTGCTCGCCACGCGCCAGTTATTGTGTAGGCTCAACTTACTATGTGGACGGTGGCTGGCTGAAGTCTGTGGCTTAATTCATCTTTACACCACCAATAGAAAGCGAGGCAACCAATGAAACAAGCGATAATGACCAAAGCCGGGGAAATTGAGATTCGTGAGGTTCCCGCACCTACCCCTGGGCAGGGCGAGGTGTTGCTGCGTGTCCAGCGCATCGGCGTGTGCGGTTCAGATATCCATGTTTATCATGGCAAGCATCCACTCACCAGCTACCCGGTGGTGCAGGGGCACGAGTTCTCAGCGGTACTCGAAGCTGTTGGACCAGGGGTTATCGGCCTAAGACAGGGCACCAAGGTCACGTCGATGCCGCAAATTGTGTGCGGTGAATGCGCACCATGCCGTCGCGGGGATTATCACATTTGCGATAAACTGAAAGTGCAGGGCTTTCAAGCGCCCGGATGTGCGCAGGAATTATGGGTCACATCGGCTGACATGATCGTGACACTTCCGGAAACCTTTACCTTTGAGCAAGGGGCCTTGGTGGAACCTGCCGCTGTAGCGGTCCATGCAGTGGAGCGAGCCGGCAAGCTAGCCGGTCAAAGGGCCGTGGTATTGGGCGCAGGAACCATTGGTAATCTGGTCGCGCAAACTGCCCGCTGCGAAGGTGCACAAGTCCTTATAACTGATTTGAGTGACTACCGTCTAGAGGTTGCACGCCTATGTGGACTCGATAAAACCTCCAGTGCCAGGGAAGAAAGCCTTGCGAATGCCGCAACGCGCGTTTTCGGAAAAGATGGATTTGATGTGGCCTTTGAGTGCGTGGGAGTGGAGTCCACGATTACGGCGGCAGTGGCGAATATCCAAAAAGGAGGCACGCTGATTATTGTTGGTGTATTTGGTGATAAGCCGCATCTCGATTTATCTACTGTGCAAGACCGCGAGTTGAACCTGCGGGGTACTTTGATGTACAAGCGTCCAGATTACCAGCGGGCGGTAGAGCTCATTGCCTCTGGTGGCATCATTACCGAGCCGCTGGTCTCCAAACATTTTTCGATCGACGACTACATTGAGGCCTACCACTAC
>JBGPBQ010000170.1:0-9001 GCA_041481345.1 Anaerolineae bacterium | reverse complement strand
GTCATGCTCAAATGGCTCAGGCTATAACCGACTGTGAAGCCTTATTATGTCGCGGGATGGGCATGGGTGCTTATGAGAGCATGAAAACCTATGGTATCCGTCCGATTGTCACGGAAATTGTTGCAATCGACGATGCGGTTAAAGCATATATTGATGGTAGCATTGTGGATCACATCGATCGACTGCATTAATAAGATAGTCATAAAACAATCGAATAATATTGAATATCCAGGTACAAATTATTGAATACCTGGCTATTTATTTTCCCGAGATTACGAAAACGCCGATTTTAATAATGTAATTTCCCCGAGAAACAATGATTATCACTTATAATTTTAGTTGACGTGTCTTCCCAAAAAAGAAAAACTGCAAGGATCTCTATCTATATGAAAACTAATTTATCACCATCCCAACCATCCACCGAGATCAATGTTGGTCGACGCTTGCGCGAATTACGTAATGAGCGCGGTTTCTCCATCCGCGCCCTGGCTGAACGAAGCGGATTGAATGTCAACACCCTTAGCATGATTGAAAATGGAAAAACATCACCGAGTGTGAGTACTTTACAGCAAGTCGCCACCGCGCTTGAATTACCAATAAATACGTTCTTCGAGACCCAAATTTATCCCCAAACCATCGTTTATCAAAAGGCTGGAAATCGTCAATTGGCGGCCTTTAATCATGGTACCCTGGCGGATCTGGGAGCAGGATTTGACCGCTCTGGTCTGGAGCCGTTTGTGGTCACACTAGAACCACAAGCCGATAGTGGGGATACACCCATCGTTCACACCGGGCTGGAATTTGTTTATTGCCTGGAAGGTTGCATCACATACGAAGTCGAAGGAGAAACTTTCACTCTATATTCAGGCGACAGCCTTCTATTCGAGGCCCATTTACCACACCGTTGGCGTAATGCTGGAAATACGCCCTCCCGTTCATTACTCCTGCTCTGCCCCTCTGATGAGCGTGATCACCCTGATGAGAGGCATTTCTCGAAAGGGACATGAAGGGTAGGAAAACCATGCCACATAGACCTTCGAAGTCAAAGCCCTCTGGCTCCAAGAAGCAACAGCAATATCGTAAGGCTCGCAAGCAAAACCAGCTTTTGAAATGGATAGGTCTGGGAATTGGAGTCGTTATCATTATTGTTGTTGCAATTCTTCTTATACCAAAAATTACCGGAAATGCACACATTTCAGTAGCCCAAGCCTACCAGAAATACCAGCAAAGCGCATTTTTCCTGGATGTACGTTCTCAACAGGAGTGGGACCAGGTCCATATTGCCAACAGTATTCTTATCCCACTGGATGAACTCCAAAACCGTTTGAGCGAATTGCCCAAAGATCGCGACATCGTAGTAGTCTGCCTATCTGGACATCGGAGCGAAGAGGGTGTGACCATTTTGCGTAAAGCTGGTTTCTCTAATGCTACGTGCATGACTGATGGGCTGACCGCCTGGAAAGCAGCAGGATACCCTTTGGAAGGCAGCAACCCTTAGCTGATGAGAGGTGATGTATCACCTCAGATCAACTTCAAGATATAAAATCTGCTATTGCAATCTCTATAGTAAGGATCTATAAGCACATGGACATAATTTATCGATCAATAGGCATTATACATAGTCCTTTTAATAACTTGGAAGATATGCCGATCCAGCCTACGAGTGACGTAGGCGGATCAGGAACCGTCGAAATCTTTCCACAATTTATGGATGGGTTGAAGGATTTGGAAGGCTTCTCCCACATCTATCTACTTTATAACTTCCATAAGATGCGCCAACCCAAACTGATTGTGACCCCCTTCCTCGATAAGGAGCCGCGTGGTATCTTTGCCACCCGTGCACCCAGCCGTCCAAATCCGATTGGTCTATCCTTAGTTGAACTCGTGCGCCTCGAAAACAACCTCATCTATGTTGATCGATTGGATGTTCTAAATGAAACCCCTCTTCTGGATATCAAGCCCTATGTCCCTGATTTTGAACACACACAGAACTTTCGGATAGGATGGCTTGAACAGGTAAAAGGACAGATTCAAACTCAAAAATCAGACACACGCTTCAAATGAAAATTCTGCGTCTAATAGTCGGACTAACCATTTTGTCTATCCAATCCACACTCTGCTCCACTGGATGGCTGACATGGAGAAACTAGGATTTCTTCAAAACATTTCACTAACACAAGCCTTTGGAGAGTAAAGTATGAATATCCTTTTCATCATCAATGAAGCCCCTTATGGTTCAGAGAAACCTTATAACGCCTTCCGTATGGCAATAACCTTGCAAAAAGAACATGCCGATGCAGAAATCCGCATATTTCTGATGGCAGATGCAGTAACATGTGCTTTACCTAATCAGTCAACTCCGCAGGGATATTACAACATTGAGCGTATGCTAAGGACAGTTATTGATCGAGGTGGAGTAGTTAAGGCATGCGGAACTTGCTCCGAGGCACGCGGAATAAAAGGGCTCACTTTGCTTGAAGGCGTCGAAATCAGCACGATGAGTCAACTTACCCTGTGGACAGTTGAAGCGGACAAGGTGCTCACGTTTTGAGAAATATGCAAGTAATATACGCGGAGCATCATTGGTTCAAATGGGATGTTAACAAATTTTATACCTTCTCATATTTACTGCAGATCTGTGCGCCAGTAGGTATCGATTTAGTACGTGAAACCAGAATTTTCGTCTCATGCAAGATTATTCCATGAATGAGTTTTCAACTTCCATCCCAACTCCTATAAGAGCTCCATAGGGAAAGTTTCATAGTAGATAAAAATAAACTTAGCGGGGTTATCTACATCGATTCCATGACCCCCAGAATGTAGATAACCCCTTAGGCTCCAACTGAGAATGGGAAACTGTCTCATCCAGGTATCACCAGTCTGCGTTTTCCTTCAAAAAGGCAGCATCATATTTCTGTATTTTTATAGAGACACCTTCTTCGCCCCAGTAATGAGTGACGAATGGCGTATCGGATCAAACGTCTCAAAGTACGATTCGCCAATCGCTAATAGCCCTCGCTGAGGAATCCAGAAATCTGCTAGATGAGCCTGAGGATGAACAGGCCCAGGGAGTCCGAGATCTTCTCCAGCCAGTACAGCTAGGCTGTCTGTTATTGCCCAGATAAGGCGCGGATTTGCTATGAATCGTTGTCTGTTGGGGACACTTCCGTACATCCTAACATGCCCTGCACCTAACATCGGCCCTGCAAACATTCCCATTGTTGCCAGGACCGCTGTGTTTTTCCATGCTACATTGGGAAGCATCCCCGCCATTGTGTTCATCAGCCGTGTCGCCGCTGTCGGCCCAACGCTTACTTCCCAATCCAGTGGTATTACAGGGACGGCAACTCTAAAACGGAAGGGTGCCTCCCACTTGATGGTGATCTCTGTTTGAACGAAGTCTGACGCCATATCACCGAAGTAACGTGGACACGACTGGCGCGCTGGCGCGGTGGTATAGAAAAACCACTCTCCAGCAGGATTGCGGTGCCATACAGACGTATACCCTGGTCCGATAGACGTGACCGTAAAGTGCCGCATAGCTAAGATGTGACCCGATGTAAATGGTAGACCCATCCCAGCATATCCATTGAACCGTTCATCAGAGCCTAGTGGAAGCGTAGGTGTCGCTTCTAATTTTTCGACGTAACCTTGAAGTTCCTTATTCATAGTTGTTTTCCTTTTTATCTTTTCCCCATCGTTTTGGTCGTCAATTAGAAATACTTAGACAGGGTTCCGGTTAGTAGTTGATCCATGACACTTGCATCTGAAGAAATACGTTTGCCTATTCGTAATCACAGTAACTCAAGGATTACTTAACCGGTGAGGCTGGGTGGCGCTCGATCCAATCTGAACCAGTGTAATAGTTCGATTGGTGGCGCTCGATCCAATCAGAGTTGCGATAGTAACTAGAGGACTGTCCCAGAATCGCATTCATACCTCCAGATGCAGGGTGGCGCTCGATCCAATCCGAATTAATATAATAGTTGGAAGGTAAACCCTTGAGTGCATCTGCTGCTGCAAGGCGGGTTACCGTATCCGTGTTGGCTTTGTTACCAGCCGATACACGAGGAACAAAGTACAGTCCTAAGAACACCAGTAGCAGTGCTACTGCTCCGAAAGCTATTCCCAATTTGAGTAAAGATTTAGTTAACATTTTAATCTCCTGATTCATAGTTGTTATATTCGTTATCTTTTCCCTATAGTTCTGGTTGTTAATTAGAAGTACATGGACGGTGTTCCCGCTACAAGTTGCTCTATCACACTTGCAGCGGTGACAATCTTTGCCCCAGGGATCAGATCAGCATCAGTGATCCCTCGTGGCTTGGTGCAAGTGCCACAAGCCCATATTTGGCCCCCATTGTCTAAAAAAGAGCGCATCACATCACTAAGCGGCTGAAAACCTTCCTTGTGGATCCGTCCTGCATATCCGTTCGTAGCCAACCATACCCCGTCAGTAGTCAGAAAAACGATGGTTTCCTGATCAGCGGATGCTGCTACATTAGCTACAATAAAGGCGAGAGTAGCCCGTTCTGGATCATCTTCGCCATGTGTACAATTGATCAATAGCTTTGCCATTTTCTTTTCTCCTTATAACTGAGTGCCTTATTTTTTCAAAATGTAAAAAACCAATCCCTGGCCGTCAATTTGGTCCATTTTCATCAGTATGTTTCCAGAAAGTCGGCTCCAGGCTTCGATATCCTCCTTCGCAGAACTATCGTCCACATGGACTTCTAGTATCTGCCCGGAGTTCATTTCAACCAGTTTGTGTTTAATCAGCGGTGTCAGCATAGCGCAGGTCGAACCTTGCTCACTATTCGTCTTGAACTCCAACAGTGCATCAGCTTGATGTATCGATTGGGTCTGTGATAGGGTGTATGTCGCTGGGGCGTTTACAAGGCTTGTTGTAGATGCGTCAACCAGCTCCTGATCAGGTTGAAAACCACTGCAAATCAACCTGAGCTGTTGAATCCGGCCTTCGTAAATGGTGGTATATATTTGTTGTTCGATAGTTGATGACACGCCATTTTCCCAACATTTAAACCGGTAAAAAATTGCTAATTTCTCCCCCACCATTGCGACGCGTGCCTGTTCTTTTCCGATGGAATCGCAATCACCGAACCAATCTTTAACCTTCTCGGTTAAGTCAATCGCATTTTCCAGATGATAAATGCGACTGGGCACCATCAGGATGCTCTTTACATCTGGGTGGGAGATCGTGGCTAGGTGGTTGAAATCCTTATCAAGGATACCTTGAATCCATTCATCACCCAACTCTTGTGCTGTTATAACATTCACCATTAATTCTTCCATTGAGATCCTCCATATATCGGTTCAGTCAATATCTATCTAACCGATGATTGATAGGATATCAAATATCATGGTGATATTCATCGGGAAAATCTCCTATATTGGGGAATAGGAATCCCTATTTTATGGGAGGGAAGATATTTTTTTGCCTTGCTGCTGCTACTGCTTCCAGACGGGAATGAACATTTAATTTTGCTAAAATTGTAGAAATATGATGATCCACAGTTTTTAATGATATGGATAGACGCCTAGCAATTTCTGCGTTGCTCAAGCCCTCTACTAATATAGCCAGTACTTCCATTTCACGCGAGGTCAGCCCCTCAGGATTGGCTTTGGTTCCTGTCCTTGGTCCCCTCGGAAGACCTTTCACACCTTCTAAACGCATTTTTTTGCGCAGCGCTCTTGCTGCTGGTTGAGCCCCCAATTGTTCGAAGATAGCCAGAGCTTCAATTTGAGCAGAGGCATCCCCTTCAGATAGAGCCAATGCTTGCTCGAATGGGCATTTTAGGCGAGCCCAGGCATTAGCTGCTTCTCGCCATTCTCCCAGGATCATCCATCGGTAAGGATCAGCAAGACGTTCGATCGGGACATCTGTTCTGCCAGTACGCCAAAGCCAATAAGCCAGTTGACCCAATGTCCATGTATTCTGGCTCTTTATTGCAAGCTCATAACCGGGGATTGTCTCCTTGTACACCTGGTCAATATCTCCGCGCCACCAGGAGGCCTCAGCGCAAGCAGCTGCCAGTGGCCCAATCCGTTGCAGTTCTGCGGTAGGCATTGCCAGGCTGCGAGCTTGTTCCAGCCACTCATTTGAATCAATATCTCCCCGGCGTACTTTTAGATGGCCAAGGACGATCAATGCTGGGATAGGAATAACTGATTCACCACGATGCAGGCGGAGAGCATCATTCGCTTCTTTTTCCGCCTTCTTCCAATTACCTGTCTCGAAATACAATCGTGCCAGCCAGCCCATCAGGTAAACCCGGTACGAATCCAGGTCATGTTCTCCCATATAAACCAGGCCTTGATTCAGCCAATCCATAGCTTGAACATACCTTCGCTCCTGAACAGCCAGCGATGACAGGTTGGCATAGGCACGGCCCACATGATCATGTAACTCCTCCACTTTCGCTATCTCAAGTGATTTAGCCAGGTGATCCCAGCCGATCTCTTCTCCTACCTGGATCTCGGCAGTTCCGACATTGGTCAGAGCGTGTACCAGGACTTCGGTTGCATTCAATTGCTTAGCCAAATCAACAGCCCTTTCACCCCAGAGGCGTGCTCCTGCATTATTTTCGCTGAGTACGTCTAGCTGAGATTGATTGCTGTAAGCCATAGCAAGCTCGAGTCCTGGGGGTAGCTTTTCTAGGATTTCTATTGCTTCCCTTGCATATTCTTCAGCATCCTTATTCTGGCCCGCGAACCATGCCAGGCGCGAGAGCCAGCGCAGGTCGTCTCCCTCTTCCTTCGGACGCTCCATTTTTTTCCAAATACTTGCGGCCTCCTGTCTAGCATGAATTGCAGTATTGATCTCTCCGGTTAGATAGGATTCGAAAGACAAGCCTTCCAACAACTCAGCTCGTTTCTCTTGGGTCAGGGTAGGTACATTAGATAGGACAAGTTGGTAGTGGGTAGCGGCCTCGCGGTGGGCACCCAATCGACTGGCCTGTCTTGCTGCCTGAGGTGCCCACAGCAGGATTACCTCTGTATTCCCACCGAGTGCAGCATGATGGACCATTCTGGCGAGGGATACCGCTTCAGGGTCACGTTTCATAAGTGCGTGTAAAATTTGGGAATGAAGGAACCGGGCGTGTCCAGGTGAGAGGGAGTTCTCTACTGCTTGCCGTGCTAATTCATGCTGATATGTCAGGATTTCTCCATTCCAGTGTAATACACCCACTTCCACGCATTCATCGAGTGCCTCAGGTGGAGTCTGAAGATCCTGCTCTAAAATCCAGAGTTCGATACCTCCTGGTGAAAGGGCAACAAGTTCAGCCAGCTCACGGGCATCCGCGGAAAGTCGGGAGACACGCCCCACTACCAAGTCTCGCACAGAAGCAGGCACCCCTTCTGATTCCCTTTCCAGCATTTCCCTGACAAAAAATGGGTTCCCGCCAGTCACTTTAAATAAACCTTCTGTATGTCGTTGGGCATTCTGGGCCATTTTGGCAACTGTATCCTCGGATAAAGCCGCCAGGGCAATTCGAATGGTTATCCGAGGGGGCAAATCTCCGGTGAGACGCCAGAGCAAGTGACGACTGTCGAGTTCATCATCTCGAAAGGTCAGGATCATAAGAATCTGGCTGTGCTGGATCCGCCTGCCGAGGAATTTGAGCATATCAAAGGTTGCTTCATCAGCCCAGTGGATGTCCTCTATAACAACAATAACAGGCGAGTCTCTTTTACTAAGTTCGGCTAAAAATGCATTGGCGACGCGGAACCAATCCTGGCTAGTGTTGAGTATATCTAGCAAACCAGATTGCATTTGAAAAGCGATGTCGCTGAACGGGCCGAGCGGTCGAGGAGTGAATAGGGCATCACAAGATCCCCAGTAGACAGATACATGCTCAGCCGGCTGAGCAGTAAAATGCTCAACCAGGGTTGTTTTTCCAATTCCCGCCTCTCCACTGACCAGCACTATCCGGCCTTCCCCCTTCCGAATTGCCTCAAGCGCTTCTTCTAAGGCTTGTAATGGTATCTCACGCTCAAAAAGCTCCATCTTATGAAATCCCTAGGGTAGCATAACCGATCTGTTTAGAAAAGTAATCTTGTGATGATATTTTAACATTTGGGGTGGACAAGACTTTTAGGAGGACACTAAATTACATAATTAAGATTTATTATAAGGCGAATCACACAGATCAATAAGGAGAATTTTGGTTGACTTAAGAATCCTTAGGAATGTCTGGATATCTCTTCGGTTTGGTAATGCTGGCGCTCACGGCATCCACCGCTACTCTGGCATGCAAAAAGGTATATGGCGTGGACAAGGCACTCGGCGAAGAATATTGACCTTTATCGGACAGTCATGCCTCAAGCATTTCTCAGAATCGTGCTAGGATGTAACACCGGATTGATCACGATGCACAACGATTTATTCAGATTATAATGAAATTCCCCAAAAGGGATATTTTTTGAGAATACCCATCATCGACGGACACGAAAAACAATGTGTACAGACGCATACCATCAGATTGTAAATTTCGATGATGCCAAAATGGGAGAAATACTGTGAATAGAAAAAAAGTAATTGTCATTGCATCATTTGTGATGGTGACGACAATGCTGTTCACTGCATGCGGGCTTGTTAACCCAACAACGAGCCCTGTTGGTACCGGCTGGGGTGTAGGCGTTTTCGATTCAAATGGTGAACGCATCTATTTCACCGCCACGAGTGATCGCGGTACGGAAATCACCTACACGGGCGGACCGTCGTCAAATGGATGGATGATGGGTGGCGGTGGCCTCTTGGCATGCGCCTCATGCCACGGCCCAGATGGTCGCGGTGGGGTCCATAGTATGGGGATGATGCAACAGATGGATGCAAAAGATATTCGGTGGAAAACATTAGAAAATGAGTTTGATACCGAGAAATTTCGTCTAGCGGTTGAGGAGGGGAAGGATCCCGATGGCACTCAATTATCAACCGATATGCCACGTTGGAAGATGAGCGATGAAGACATAGCTGATC
>JBGPBQ010000169.1:0-9085 GCA_041481345.1 Anaerolineae bacterium | reverse complement strand
CAGGACGGGGCATGCGTCGAAGCTTTTCAGCCAATCATCATAAAATTTCTCCAGCAATGAAAGATATTCGCTAGTAATCCCGGTCTCGATGCTGCGCGCCCGGCTGTGGATGCGCTTCATCAACACGGGGACCGGTGCTTTTAAGTAGATCAACAGGTCAGGGGGAGGTAGCTGCGAAGTGACGAGATCGAATACCCGCTGGTAGGACAAATAATCGCGCTCATCCACATTGCCCATATGGTACAGAGCCCGGGCAAAGATATAAAAATCCTCGTAAATTGTGCGATCGAAGATGACAGATTGGGTTTCTTTAGATAATTCAAGGTACTGCGTGGCACGATGTCCCAGGAAAAAAATCTGTAAATGAAAGGACCACTCGTGCATATCCTTGTAAAAATCCGCCAGGTACGGGTTATCCGCCACGGATTCAAATGCACAGCGCCAATCCATACGCTCGCCCAGCCGTTCAGCCAGTGAAGTCTTGCCCACCCCGATGTTCCCCGCCACGATGACGATCCGCTTGGTCATGCCTCAACCTCCACCAGAAATAATGTATATAGCTAGTTAGACTTTTAGATGAACAGGAACAACTATCGTATAATTTACGTCATAGGTAAAGCACTGATTGATCAGCTCAATCAGGGTTAATTATATGATTGAACCTTCTGGAGGGAAAGAGAATGAAACTGCACCTTCGCATATTATCCATAATTATCCTTATCTCCATTTTGGTTGCCGGCTGTAACATGCCCACCGGTGGAGGGTCCACACCTACTCAAATTCCAGTATTAACCCAGGCAGAAGCAACCGAGCAAGAAACCGCCACCAGCGTCCCACCCACCACCCAACCCATGGTTACAGTCACACAAGCACCCGCCACGCCCACTGCGACGACCGCAACGACGGCCACGTCCACACCCGTACCCACTGCCACGTCGACCCCAGTGGGCACTCCGGCCTCCTGCACCGACCAGGCAAAATTTATGGAGGATGTGACCATACCGGATAATACAGAAGTTCTGCCAGCACAGGATTTTACGAAAACCTGGCGCCTGCAAAATACAGGCACTTGCACCTGGACCAGCTCTTACGCCCTGACATTCGTCAGCGGCGAGCAGATGAGCGGGGCCAGCCCGCTGCCCCTGACGGGTACGACCGCACCGGGCAATTCGCTGGAAGTTTCGGTTCCCTTGAAATCACCCGGCACGGCGGGCACCTATCAGGGGAATTGGAAGCTGCGCAATCCGAGTGGTGTTAACTTTGGCACCGGCACAAATGCCTCCCAACCTTTCTACGTCCTGATCAATGTGGTTGAGGGGGTATCCCAGCTGAATCTGGGACCTGCCACCTGGACTGATAACATGGATACGGCGAATAACTGGTATCTGCTGGATACGGCGAATACAAAATTCACCCAGGGTGATGGAAAGCTTGTCATGACTGCTAAAAGCCCCAGCAGTGGTGACGAATGGGGGCTGTCCAATAAGCCTTCTATAAAGGACTATTATCTGCAGGCTACCTTCATCACTGGCGGTGCCTGCTCAGGGCTGGATCATTATGGGCTACTGGCGCGAGCTCCTGATACGAACAATGGTTACGTGCTCGAGTTTTCTTGTGACGGTCATTACCGACTATATACTTGGGATGGGAAAAATTATCTTGCCCTCCAGGAATGGCACTCCACCTCGTCCATCCATACCGGCGCCAACCAGACTAATATCATGGGGATTTGGATGAAAGGCACCAACCTGCGTGTCTATGCGAATGGTTTTAAGTTGGCCGAATTCACCGACAGCACCTATACCCAGGGTCAGTTCGGTCTGGTGATCGGCTCAACTGACACCAATAACCTCACCATCTCCGTTGACCAGGTGGCTTATTGGGATTTATCGGGTAAGTAGTCAGACTAGGTAAATTCATCCCTAAACCCTGCGTGATGTGATATACGCAGGGTTTTTTTATTCTCCGGATATGGATGGGACAAACGAATATTGTTTATATGATTCCTTAACGATTTCTAAATAACCCGAGGCTATACTGACAATAGGATAATCAGACGAATTCTATGCTGCGCTCAATAAAAATATTTTTAATCTCAGCAGATGATTCTATGTCGCACTCGATCTGCACCTGCCTGACAGACTCAGGTTATGAGGTGATTCATATTTCCTGGGGTGTGGGAGCAATCGATACTATTCACATTGAAAAACCCGCCCTGATCGTCCTGGATATAGACTTGCCTGACTTCAACAGCCTGGCAATTGTCCGGTCGATGCGTGCGGATGGTTTGAACGATGAGATACCAGTAATCTTGATCGGTTCAAATATGAAAGAAGAAGATGTCTTGATCGGCCTGGAAGCGGGGGCTGACTTATGCCTGTTGGAGACCTTTCATCCGCAGGTATTCGTGGCCCGCGTACGCTCGCTCCTGCGCCGGTGTGAGCTGGTGAAGGTCCACTGAATATTCAATACGATAAACAGGCTTATTCCGGCTGGTAGATGTTCAAGGATATCGTAAATTTCGCACCTTGTCCGGGGGCACTTTCCACACTGATTTTTCCGCCGTGGGCTTCGACGATGGACTTGGCAATCGCCAGCCCCAGCCCTGATTCGCCACTGTTCTGCCTGGATTTATCGCCCCGATAGAAGCGGTCGAATATATGAGCAAGGTCTTCTCCAGCAATTCCCTTACCCGAATCCTTCACCGTAATCTGGACAGAATCACCGGTCGAAACTGCCCCAAGCACCACACATCCTCCTTCGGGGGTATAGCGGAAGGCATTCAGGATCAGGTTGTCCAGCACTTGAGACATCCGCTCCACGTCCACGTTCACTAGAGGTAAAGCATCGGCAGCTTCAATCTGCAGATCAATCTGGTGTTGACTGCCAGCCATGGCATGGCGCACAGTCACTCGCTCGAGCAGGGAACGCGGCTGGATTGCTTGAAGTGTAAGTGGCAGCTCGCCTGTGTCTGCCAGTGACAGCAGGCGTAAATCATCCACCAAACGGTCGAGGTGTTTGGTTTCTTGCAACAGGATGTTATACACTTCCGGTGTTCCCGGCAGTTTAGCATCGCTCAAGGCTTCAGCATAACCTGTGATCACGCTTAAGGGTGAACGCAGGTCATGCGCAATGTCGGCAGTCATCTGTTGACGGGACTTTGTCGCCTGCTCCAGGTCAAAGCTCATCTGGTTGAAGGATGTTGCCAGCTTTCCAATTTCATCCTTCGAACGCACTATTACCTGTTTTCCAAACCTGCCTTTCGCAATCTCCACGGTCGCTTCGGTCAGATCGCGCAAGGAGCGCGTCATGGTAAACGCCAGCAATCCACCCAAGCCTAAGGCCAATAATATAGCAACCGATGCGCTGAGCAGGGTGGCAGAATTTACCGTGCGCAGGAAATTCCCTTCAGGCGTATTGGGCGTGAAATTTCGCCGGATGGGCCTCAGGATCACCCAACCAATGTTTTGGTTATTGGATTGAAGACCGATCGCCCCAGAGAGACTGCTCTTACTGAGCGTTTTGCCCACTTCATCTAGCTGGTTGCTATATATCACCACACGGTCCGGTCCAACCAGGGTGAAGGGGTTTTCACCTGGTGGCATCCCGGGGTCTCCCTCAGGTTGGTAGATTGGACCTGACTGTATGAAGAATATATTATTGCCCACACCTGCCCATGAGCTGTTGGCCTGGTAATATTGCACCAGGTTATTCACCAGGTTTTGCTGCGCCTGGTCCACGATGAAATTGCTGAATGCCGTCCGGGTCTGTGACTGGACGATCACCGTCACCAGGATCGAGCCAGTTAGGCCGACCAGGAGAAACGCCAGGGTAAGTTTTACAGCCAGGGAGCGCATCACAAGCGGTTATCCTTGATCTGGATTGGCAAAGCGGTACCCAGTTCCATAAACTGTTTCAATGTAGATTGGATTCGCCGCATCGGGTTCTATCTTCGACCTCAAATTGCGGATATGGACGTCGATCGTACGCTCATAGCCCTCATACGCCGTGCCCTGCAGGCGGTCCAATAGCTCCAGGCGGGAGAAAACCCTGCCCGGGGTTGCCATCAGGGTTCCCAACAGCGAAAACTCAGACGGGGTAAGCATAACCAACTGTCTGTTGACTGTTGTGGTGCGCCCCGCCCAATCCAGCTCGATCGGTCCGATCCTCAAGATCTCCTGGGTGACGGCTTGCTTCTCCGCTCTGCGTAAAACTGCCCGTACACGCGCAGTCAGCTCGCGTGGGCTGAAGGGCTTGGTCACATAATCATCCGCACCCAGCTCGAGCCCCAGCACCTTGTCATTCTCATCGATCTTGGCGGTCAGGATGACCACGGGGGTATTTGCTTCGCGATTATAGGCGCGCATGAATTCGTACCCGCCCATTTCGGGCATCATCAGGTCCAGGATTATCAAATTGGGTTTTTCATGCCTGGCGACATATAAAGCTTCCTGCCCATCACTGGCAGTCACTACGTCAAACCCTTCTTGGATCAGGTAGGATTTTAACAATGTGCGCAGCTCTAATTTATCATCTACGACCAGAATTTTTTTAGTCATACCAGGATTTTATCATCACTCACTGAAACATGTTATTTGCAGTCAAGCTCCGCTGAAAAGGGGAGTATCCGGGGGGCTCAGTCCCGGATACTTTTTTCCCTTAGGAGGGGGACAAGAAATGAAGCTTGTTCAATTTATTAAGGTGTCGTCGAGGGGACGTTGTTGTTATCAGGCATGAAATCTCCACCACCACCATGTCCATGCGGACCACCATGACCGCCCCAACCACCCATGCCGGGTATGAACATGTTGCTGCTGTTGCTCAAGATTTGGTCAGCCTGTGATTGGGTGATCACTCCGGAGGAGACTGCTGCATTTACCGCTGAGGTGAATGCTGACTTCATGCTCGATTGGAAGGTGCTGTCATTGTAGAGAGCGTACTCACCTTTTATCAGGTCAGCCTGCGTCTGGGTAAGATTGCCAGCTGTAACCATTTGATCGATATTGGTGATGTAGGCAGTCTGGTAGGCAGACTTCAGTGTGTCCACGCTGATACCCAGGGCATTCGCCAGATAGGTGTTGAAATCGATCCCATTCTGGGTCAGCCAATTGTCCCAGCGATCACCATATGGAAAAGCTGTGCCATTGGTGGTCAGCTGGTCAGCCTGTGCCTGGGTGATCAAGCCTTTGGAAACCGCATCCTTCAATGCAGCAGAGTAAGCATTTTGATACGCCGTATTCAGTGCATCCACGGTGATTCCCAAGGCGTCAGCCAGCTCCTGTTTGGTATAGCCCCCTTCCATGCCTTTTCCACCAACCCAGCCAGGACCAACCTGTGAACTGGTGGTTGTGCGGCCGGTGGAAGTGGCGGTGGGTGTGGCTGCCAGCGCCGATCGATAGGCTACGGCTCCAAAAGCCGCTATGATTGCCAGGACGCCCACGACGAGAAAGACGATCGTTCTTTTATTTTTCATACAAGTAATATAAATCTCCTTTTCTATCTAGTTTTCAACCATTTGATCCATTTTGGATCTGCCTGTAGGATACCAAGCAGATATTTAGGAAATATTAAGAACTTGTTTTGATAGGATTAGGGTTCCACTTGCTTGATTTAACAAAATAGAAAAAGTTGAAGTTCATATCCGTAACTAACCTCTGTGAAATTCATAACAATTTCTAAATAATCTCTGAACCTAGTCTTTACACTAATTTCCTACAATGTACAGGAATAAACTAACGTATAAAGGAGGCCTATGTTCCGCAAACCCATTTTTTGGATTTTGATCGTAGTTATTTTGGCTGCAGCTGGTGGGGGTTACTATTATTACCGCCAGTCAGCCACCACTGCCGAAGCCGCCACCACCACCCCTCTCCAGACATCCACAGTAAAACGAGGCAACCTGGTAATTTCAGCCAGTGGAACCGGCTCCGTTATCTCCGAAAACGAAGCCCAACTCGGTTTTGAAAATAGTGCATTGCTTGCACAATTAAATGTTGCGGTCGGAGATGAAGTTAACAAAGGTGATTTGCTGGCTGTATCAGAACCCAGTGATTCGAAGGCGACCATACAATCCAAGCTGACCTCAGCTAAGTTGGCTATTTTACAGGCCCAGCAAGATTTAGATAATCTCAACTCTACGGCTGCAAATGACGTGACCCTGGCACAATTACAATCGGATCTCACTGCAAAGCAGCTGAGTGTGGTTGACAACCAGAGCTCCCTTACCACGTTGATTAATGAACGTTCGACCATGAACGGAAAACGTTGCGATTCAGACACGATTGCGAGCAAGCTGGAAGCTTATCAGATGGCTTTAGATCGCTGGAACCGATCCGCACATTTGACCAACAGCACGGAATATCAGCAAATGGTAGCCGCTGAAACCAACTACAACTGGTGTAATTCCAAGTATTCACAGGCTGAGCTGGATGCAACAGATGCCAAGATAGCCTCTACCAGGGCTACGATTCAATTATTGCAATCCCAAATCGCGGAAGACCAAACCGAAATCTCCAGCCAGAAGTCGTCCTCGGGATCAGATTCCCTAGATGTTCAAATCGCTCAGGCCAAGCTGGATAATGCCCAGGCAGATTTGCAAGTTGTTGAATCAGAATCAGTCAGCAGCACGATCACCGCCCCATTTGATGGCACGATTTTATCAATTTCAAACAAAGTGGGTGATGCCGTGGGCACCAATAAATTCATTACGATTGCTGATCTCAGCCAGCCCTACCTGGAAGTATTGCTGGACGAGACGGATTTAAATAACGTTGGCATTGGTTATCAGGTATCAGTGACTTTTGACGCCTTACCGAACCAGACCTTTACAGGGAAAGTGGTCGCCATTAACCCCAGTCTTTCTAATGCTTTTAGCGTCACCGCGATACAAACGACTGTTCAATTGGATACCACATCGTTCACCAAACCTCAAAATCTGCCGATTGGATTAAGTGCTACGGTTGAGGTCATCAGCGCCCAGGCACAGAACGCTCTGCTTATCCCGGTTGAAGCCCTACATAAGATCTCTGATGGTACGTATGGAGTATTTGTCATGCAGAATGGTACCCCAACCTTCAAAACCGTTGAAGTTGGTTTAATGGACTACACCTCCGCCGAGATCAAATCCGGGTTGAACGAAGGTGATGTGGTCACAACCGGAATAGTGGAGACGACCAAATGAGCAAATCATCCATCATCGCAATAAATCAGATCTCAAAGGTCTACAAGATGGGCGATGTCCAGGTGACCGCCCTGGATGAAGTCAGCCTCAACGTCCAGGTGGGTGAGTTCCTCGCTATCATGGGACCTTCAGGCTCCGGTAAATCCACCCTGATGAACATCCTGGGCTGCCTGGACAGACCCACCCGCGGGACTTACCTGCTAGCTAGTGAGGATGTCAGCCAGATGAACCGTGAGCAATTGGCACGCATCCGCAATCAAAAGATTGGTTTTATCTTCCAGTCTTACAACCTGCTTGCCCAGGCAACCGCGATCCAAAACGTGCTCATGCCAATCGTATATCGGCGCAACGGGCATATTTCCACCAAAGACCGCATGGAGTTAGCGCATAATGCCCTCATCACGGTTGGATTAACCGATCGAGATCAGCATAAACCGACCGAAATGTCTGGAGGGCAGCAGCAGCGTGTCGCCATCGCCCGCGCCTTGATCAACTCCCCCGCCTTGATCCTGGCAGATGAACCCACCGGCAACCTGGATTCTCACTCCGGCCTGGAGATCATGGCAATCCTGCAAAACCTGCATGCCCAGGGGCGCACGATCGTAATGATCACCCATGATGCCCGGAATGCTGAATTTGCCGGAAGGGTGATCTACCTGCAGGATGGAAAGATCAATGAAGATAATAATCAGGTCGTTATACCAGTCCTTGAGACTGTTGAAGGGTTATCATGAAGCTCTCTGAAGTGTTACGCATCGCCGGGGAAGGCATAACCAGGAATAAGCTGCGCGCCTTGCTGACCATGCTGGGTGTGATCATCGGAGTAGCCGCGGTGATCATCATGATTGCCATCAGTGCTGGTACGGAAGCGACCATATCAGATAATATCAAGAACCTGGGCACCAACTTACTCTTTGTAACCCAAAGCATGGGTCCACAGCAGGCACCCTCTCGAATATCAGACATGAATTCCACCTTCCTGACCTATGATGACGCTAAGGCCATCAGTAACTCGATCACTGGGATCTCAGGCGTGGTTGTAGAACGCGACATCAGTGAGCTGGTTAAATATGGAAGCACTTCGGTTGATAGTGTTTCGGTGATTGGCACCACCCCTTCCTATCCGCTGGTCAGAGATGTCTCGCAAGCTTCAGGACGCTTCATCACCCAAACAGATATTGATAATTCCGCCAAGGTGGTTGTGCTGGGTTATACCACCGCAAAAACCTTGTTTGGGAATGCAGACCCGGTGGGCGAAAAAATATACGTTGGTGATGTGCACCTCACTGTCGTGGGTGTCATGGCGAAGAAAGGTGTCGTCGGCAACACCGATTATGACGCACGCATCTATATCCCCCTCACCCTGGTTTTTGAGAAGTTCACTTTTTCACCCTTTGCACGCGTCCAGGGTGACCAGGTAGGTACCGTCCTCGTACAGGTGACCAATCTCAATAATATGGATAAGGTCATCACCCAGATCCAAATCCTTTTAGCTAAGCGCCATGCTACAACAGTGCCAAATTTGCCGTTCACCGTCCGTACACAGGAAGATATTATTGCCACGCAGGAATCCACTACCGCCGCATTCAGGACCCTGTTAGCCTGGGTGGCCGCGGTATCGCTGGTGGTGGGTGGGATTGGCATCATGAACATCATGTTGGTCAGCGTTACCGAGCGAACGCGTGAGATTGGCATCCGTCAGGCAGCAGGTGCCACGCCGGGCGATGTACGCGGACAATTCCTGACCGAAGCGCTGCTCCTGAGTTTGACTGGCGGGTTGATTGGCGTCATTGTAGGAGTGGGCGGAGCATGGATATTCGAAAAAATCGGTAGTATGCGTACGGTTGTGGTGCCAAGTTCAATCATGCTTGCATTTGTATCAGCCGCCATCGTGGGCATCTTCTT
>JBGPBQ010000168.1:0-9155 GCA_041481345.1 Anaerolineae bacterium | reverse complement strand
CATTGGGGACCGGTTCAATTGAGCTTTAACATTATCGATGATTTCAGGATGACCCCATCCGAGATCCATCATCCCATAACCCCCCAGGCAATCAATATACTGCCGTCCTAAGACGTCTTTAAAAATCGCACCCGATCCAGTCCATTCCACTGATGCCCAATCACCAGCCTCGGTGATGGATTTACGATAATCCAGCCAGCCGCGGTTGAAATGCTCGGCAAAGTTATATTTTGATTCTTCGATGATTGCTTTTGCCTCATCGGGAGTGACTTCAGTTTTATGGATAATGTCAATCCATCGTTGGGCGAATGCGATCGCCTCTTCCTGTGATTTGCTCATGGTCGTATCCTCTTTTTGTTTTATTATTCCCAGTCAGATACTTCTTTATACCAAATCTTGGTAGTGCCTGTTTTAGCACGGCCTTTCCATTTACCAGATTTGGGTTCATTCTCGATAGTTTTTATAATCGCTTCGGCTTTTTCATTGATGACGATTCGATCCTTGTCTGAAAGCACAGGTACACCCAGCACGGCAGCCTGGATCTTATTGAGGTTCATGATCGAGGTGTAATAAAAGCCCCAATCATCCGCCATCAATTTGGCGACATATTTGAGATTGACTTTATTCGAATCACCTTCATCCAATTGACCAGCTAAAAGCAGTAGCATGGCATCTTTTAGATCTTTATCGTTTATTTTCACAATTTGAAGTTTCTGTAGCAGCAAGTCAGTTAAGGATACACAGTATGGGTGGAGCTCGAGTCTTCCCTGGTAATTTATGGGGTGGTTGTAGTCCAATTTATCGAAGAACACATCGATCATGGGGATGCGGTTCCCAAAATAAATGTGCCGTGTGCCCCCACTCATCATTGCGGCGCGTTTTTCCAATTCGTAGCCTTGTTTTTCAAAAAATGGGACGATTTTACCTCGCTGCTTTCCATAGGAGGCGTAATCAATATCCGTGAAAACCCTTTCCCCAAGGCGGTCCATACTTCGATACAAATCGACGTGTTCAGGAAAGTAAAAATGTAAGGCGATCGGTCCCATGACCCGCAGGATCAAACCCTGCTTTTGGGCTTCTTCGGTTAGCCTGTGCGCTTCATTCAGGTATTCATCAGGTTTTGGATATTCTTCCAGCGGAATATCTTTAGGCAGACGAAATTTTTTTACCGGTAACATGCTTTTGTCTCCTATCCAGATGTGAACACGTAATCCTTGACTTTTCCTTTTTCCAACACAATCATCGCACCTTTTAAAATGCCTTCAGAATACTCACTGCCAGGATTGACAATCAGCGTACGTTTTATTTTTTGAGCACCCCGTGATTCGTGGATGTGTCCATGAAGACCGATCAGGGGTTGGTATTTTTCAATCATTTTGGCGACGGCGTGGCTGCCTACATGGATCTTACGGTCAGCAGCTTGTACCAAATCCTTGGTTAACTCCGGTGCCAAATCCAAGGCGAAGCCGTAGGGTGGAGCATGGAAGTTAAAAATGGCATTGGACTTATCTTTTACCAATTCAACCAGCTCTTCGAGCATGGGCTCTAATTCTTCGTCAGGTTTCTCACGCGGCGTATTCCAGGGTGTCGGATTTGCCCAGGAGAAGGTGATCATCTCATGGTCACCCACCATGACGTTCTTATTATTACAATTGACAATGGCTTTTGAATCTGAGATGATCTGATCCACTTCAAAATGATCATCATTGCCAGGAGCCATATAGACTTTATAACTCGTCCCTGCCAGACGCTCATCCGCCAAGTCAATCCACTCACACAAACGTGACATCATTAATTGCTTGAAAAGGGCATCGACTTTTTTAGGATCATCTTTATAGCTCCTGAATTCATCCGGGGTCTGGTGGACCCAGTAATAACCCAGCATCTCGATGGTTTTTTTAAGTTTGTCGAGCTCTTCTTGAGTATCAACATCGACATGCGTACCCATCAAGGTTGTTTCCCAGCCACCGCCAGCTTTCTCTACTAGAGGCACCAATACTTTCCCGGTTAAATCGCCTAACAGGATGCCCACATCCACGTTATAAACTTTGAGTGCATTTAAATATTTCCGGTAGCATAAGTTTGAACCGTGTATATCGGTCACAAAGAATATTTTGATTGCATTTCCCATTACCAGCTCCTTAGCGATAAAGGCTATCGAAGGACGAAGGTATAACCCTCCGTCCTTCGATATATAACCAACTAATCAGGAGGTAATTCTCCAAATGTCATGCTGATATCGACCCCTTGTTGTCGGTTGCGGTATTTCCAGAAGAAATACCAACCAATACCTAGAGCCCAAATCAGAGCATAAAACCACAGTGAATTTTTCACAAAATCACTGATCGTGGTTTCTACACCCAAAATCAGGAAGTAGTAGAAAAGGATCCCAAGGTAAATCAAGTTTATTATTCCAGCGATGGAAACTACTGGAATGGGTCCAATCTTCCAGCTCCTGTATGGTGAGGCTTCCCATATCTGTTTGGCCCTCTTCGAGAATGGGAATATGACCGCGGCAATCGCTGTCACACCAAATACGGTCACGATTTCCAGGCCAGTTACCGAAAGGGCACTCAGCTGATCCTGGAAAATTGTATATAAAAGTATCCCGATCTCACCTGCGATAAAACAGATAATGTGATTCTTTACCGGAGAGGCCCAGCGGTAATCGATATCGGCAAATAATTTTGGTCCCATCCGGTCCATACCCCAGGCGAAAAGAATACGTGGGAAAGCGAGATATGAAAGTGCCACCCACCAGAGGTTGAAGAGAATGAATGACCCAGCCATCATGAACAGCAAGAGCTTATTTGTCGGCACAACCATCGCGGCTAAGCCGACAAAATTGGGAGACCATGGAATGGTATATCCAGCCAAGGCTCCTCCTAGCACTTCATCTACATATGCCGTGGCCGATAAGAACTGGAATCCCACTGCGCGATACAAAACAATCGCCAACCAGGTCATGAAAAATCCTGGTACAAGAATCGCCGATAAGTTAGCTAATATGATTGTCTTGTCTGGTCGTTTGACTTCGCCGGCAATAAAGGTAATGCAGTAGCTATAAGCAAAAAGCCACGATCCAGCTACCATTACTCCTAAAGTGTCAGACCAATTCCAGGAGAGTGGAAGCGTCTGACCAGCCGCTACTACTTCAGCGTTTGCCGCTGTCAAGAAACTGTTGTAGTCAAGCGATCCATATTGCGCTGCAAGGTTGTTCCATGCTTGTACGAAAGCTGCATGAGATGTAAAGGTAAATACAAATAGGATCACCAGGCACCCGAGAATGCCCAAAGCCATGATGATTTTTTGTGCCGTTGCAAAAATCTTCATGCCAAAAACAACAAACAATAGGGCAATGAAGCTTACGATAGTGGCTATTACAAAGAACCAGATTGCAAACGGACCAAATGGTGTCTCAATCGTGCTAACTAATGCCTCCGAAATATCTGGTCGGCCTAAATACTGAAACATCATTGTGAGGCCGGGATCAACTGTCCAAGGCGCAAGCACATAGATCCACATGATCCAAACAAAGGCATTTCCGAAGGATTCAGCTATTCCGATTAGAGGGTGGATAATCCGTGAGTTATAAATATACTCCCCACCCGAGCGAGGCATTGATCCGCCAAGCACACCCCACACAATGGAAAACCCGATCCCGCATAATACGACTGATAATAGAGTCGCAATAATTAGATTCCCACCGGTGAAGGCAGATAATCCCAAGCTGATCATCACCCACATGCTTGGGGTCAGACCTTGATTCATGAAACCAACGCCAAATGCATCAACGAAAGATAGACCGCGCACGAGACCACTTGCTTTTCGTGCAAAAGCCATTTGTTCTGGCATTTTTTCATCCTCCTACAAATAATTTTCTATGTTTCTGGTCTTTTCGAATTAATAATCTGGAGCCAATCAAGCACCAACCTCAAACCTTATACCTCCTCCTTTCTCTAGAACTTCCTGGACCATTCCTTTGGCCAACGTTCAATCACGACTTTGGTCTGGGTAAAGAATTCGATGGCATGTTTTCCCTGCCCATGCAGGTCACCAAAGAAACTCTCTTTCCAGCCACTAAAAGGAAAGAACGCCATCGGAGCTGCAATGCCAATATTGATGCCAATATTCCCGGCATCCGCTTCAAACCTGAATTTACGTGCTGCAGCACCATCCCGAGTAAATATCGAACCAGCATTCCCAAAGGCACTTTCATTAACAATCTTGATCGCTTCTTCCACAGTATCGCAATGCATCACCCCCAAGACTGGACCGAAAATTTCGGTGGAGTGAATGATGCCTTTATTAGGGATATCAGTCATGATGGTTGGTCGAATAAAATAGCCTTTCTCATAGCCTGGGATCACCGCATTTCGGCCATCCACCAACATCTCTGCACCCTCGTTCACACCTTGTTGGATTAGCCCCTCGATGCGTGCCTTGTCGTGCGGTGTGATGACCGGCCCCATCTGGACGTCTGGGTTGAGCCCGAAGCCAGTCACGCGCTTCGAAGCCGCGTCGGCAAACGCGGGGATAAAAGTCTTGTCGGCTTCGCCGACCATGATGGCAATGGTAGCCGCCAGGCAACGCTGTCCACTACAACCGAACGCGCTGTCCATCATGATATTCGTGGTTGTGTCCACATCCGCATCTGGCAGGATGAGCACCGGGCATTTTGCCCCACCCCCGGCAGAAACCCGTTTACCGTGGGCTGCTCCCCGACTAAACACATGTAACGCCACCGGGGTAGACCCGATAAAACCGATTGCTTTTATCAGGGGGTGATCGAGAATGCCATTTACTATATCTGAGCCGCCGTGCACCAGA
The DNA here is from genome assembly GCA_041481345.1 of Anaerolineae bacterium. Taxonomy (GTDB): domain Bacteria; phylum Chloroflexota; class Anaerolineae; order Anaerolineales; family UBA4823; genus FEB-25. Next base: position 4,325 of record JBGPBQ010000168.1, on the reverse strand, counting down.
TTGACGACACCTGCCGGGAAGCCTGCTTCTTCCATCAGCTGGAACAGCTTCACCATAGTAATAGGCACTCGGCTGGAAGGTTTTACGATCACCGTATTGCCAGTGGCAATGGCATAGGGCAGGAACCAAAATGCAATCATGGCCGGGAAGTTGAACGGAGAGATAAGTCCTACAACTCCAAGTGGCTGGCGGATCATCAGCTCATCGATACCGGGTGCGATGTCCTCGACGATATCACCCATGCCAAGTGAGGGCGTACCGCACGCAACTTCCACGTTCTCAATCGCCCGGCGCATCTCACCCCGCGATTCATCAAAAGTTTTTCCATGTTCGAGTGTGATACTACGCGCAAGTTCCTCGAAGTTGGCTTCAAGTAATGTCTTAAGCTTGAAGAAGTACTGGATGCGAGTTGTTACAGGAACTCTTCGCCAGCTCTGAAAAGCTTTATTTGCGATTTGTACTGCACTATCCAGCTCAGAAAGCGAGGAAACAGGTACTTTTGCCAGTAGTTCATCGGTAGCCGGATTTGTTACCTCTCGGAAATTCTCAGAATCAGAACCGATCCATACACCGTTGATGTAGTTCTGTAGTACAGGTTCATTCATCAGTCATTCTCCTCGTATTATTAAGATTCGCTTTTTTGAAGAAGAAAATTGAGCTATTTAACTAATTTATCGATTCGGTCCAACGCCTTCTCGACGATATATAAGCCTTCATCAACTTGAGATTCGTTGATGCATAAAGGAGGAACCACAAAAATAACATTATGGAAAATAAAGGTAAATAATCCGTTGTCTCTCAGATATTTCCCGGTATCAGTCAAAGGATCGATCGGGGTCTTGCTCTTTTTATCCTTGACAATTTCGATAGCAGTAAATAATCCGATATATCGAACATCTCCAACGCTGGGATGGCTTATTTTGATATCTTCCAGTCTCATTCCCAGATACTTACCCACATTTATCGCATTTTGAAGTAAACCGTCTTCAGTATATACATCAATGGTTGCCACCCCAGCAGCACAAGCCAGTGGATGGCCGCTGTAGGTCAGCCCGCAGTATAGCATCTTGTCGTCAAAATACTTCGCAATCGGTTCGGAAACAATCACTGCGCCTAAAGGCACATAACCGGAAGTGATCCCTTTGGCAGTCGTGATCATATCGGGGACTACATCCCAATTATCAACCGCGAACCACTTACCTGTCCTACCCCAACCGCTCATAACTTCATCTGAAACCAATAGGATGCCATATTTATTACACATCTCACGGACGCGTGGCCAATAATCGTCCGGCGGGACGATCAAGCCGTTTGACCCGGTCACTCCTTCCATGAAAATTGCGGCAATCCGGTCAGGACCTTCATAATTGATAATTTCCTCAACATGCGAAATGCACTCACGATGGCAGGTTTCTATCGTCCAGCCGAAGGGACAGCGATAGCAAAATGGATCCAGGAAATGGACAACCCCAGGCAGAGCAGGCTCGACGGGTAAACGGCGATAATCGCCTGTCAGAGCGATGGCTCCATGTGTTGCTCCATGATAGGAGCGATAACGTGCTAATATTTTGTTTCGTCCGGCATAGAATCGGGCGATTTTGATCGCATTTTCATTCGCTTCAGCACCACCCAGGCAGAAGAAGGTTTTGTTCAAATTACCGGGTGCTACCTCAGCGATTTTTTGACCTAGCAGTCCCCGCGCTTCAGTCGCCATGCCTGGATGTGCATAGCAAAGCTTAGCAGCCTGATCCTGGATAGCCTTGATCACTTTTGGATGTTGATGACCAATATTCATGTTCATCAGCTGGGAAGAGAAATCAATGTATCGTTTGTCATCCGCGTCCCAGAAATAGACCCCTTTTGCCCGCGAAATGGGGATTGGGTTGGTGGTTGACTGCACAGACCAGGAAAACAGTGAGTATTCTTTATTGAGCCTTATAATTTCCTGGGCAGAAAGTTTTGTCTCGGTGGCATCCATTACTAACTCCGTTAATAATAATTCATGAACAACGTTCGATTAGCTAATTTCGTCGTTGTTTATCTGCTTACATTTTTTACAGCATCAGACATGACATTCAAGGTTTCATCGATATCGCTATCAGTATGTGAATAGCATAAGAACCACGGTTCACGTGGGTCATGATCGGGCATTACCCCATGCTCAATCGCATAATCCATCAGTCGGAGGTAGTAATCCCGCTCCGTTTCCTGCCAATCGCGTTGGGCGATGACTTTCTCTGTGCCAACAGCAAATGACAACATGGCAGGGTAACCATGCACAGACGCCGGGATGCCCGCCTGATTAAATATATTTTTTAAGCCTTGCATTAACTTTTTACCCCGTGTTTCTATCTCTTCCAGGATGGGTTTCTCTTTAAGCAGTTTGAGCGTGGCATAAGCTGCCGCAACTCCAGGTTTGTTATTGTTATATGTCCCACCTTGAGCGACACCCATACCGATTACACTCATGATTTCCTTCTTGCCGCCAAAAGCAGCCACCGGGAAACCATTGCCTAGAGCCTTGGCATAAGTAGCCATATCTGGGATCAAGTTGTAATATTCTTGTGCGCCTCCCCGGGCAATTCGGAAGCCCGTTTTAACCTCATCCAAGATAAAAACTATACCGTATTCAGTACATTTCTTGCGAATAAAATCCAGGAAACCCGGGACAGGCTCAATTGAAGCACAATTTCCCATACACGGCTCGGTGATGATCGCGGCTACGCCATACCCGACTCCTCTTAATATCTTGTCCAAAACTTCAAAGTTGTTGAACGGTACTGTGATGATCAGATCATTAAGCGGTTTTGGGATTCCGGAAGATGACGGGATCGGTATGGGGCTGTTAATATTCCCGTAAACTTCTGCAGGTGCATAGGTCGAAAATAAAGTATAGTCCTGGAACCCATGATACATACCTTCAAATTTGATTATTTTTTCACGACCCGTATATGCTCTGGCTACCCTCAAGGCATGCATCGTGGCTTCAGTCCCAGAGCATGCCAGCCTGACCATCTCGACGCACGGGCACATCTCAACCATCATTTCAGCCACTTCGAGCTCAAGCTCATAGGTCATAGCACATAAAACGGATTGATCTATTTCAGAATGAACCTTTTCGTTAATTGCATCATAAGCATGTCCCAGGATAATCGGTCCAAACGCTAAACGGTAATCGATATATCGATTACCGTCCACGTCCCACAAATAAGCCCCTTTGGCTTTGGCAAGGTATGGTGTTATTCCATCTCCCCAGAACCGAAAATTAGAATTGACGCCCAGGGGGATTGTTTTCATTGCTCTCGATTGCATTACACGACTTTTAGGTCTTATTCCTTCCATTAGTGCTCTCCTTAATGGTATTAATCGTATGGGAATTGCCGGATGCGCAGGCTGCTTTGGGAATACGCCATTGATACACATCTTTAAGTACCAATGGGACGATCGAGGTAGTAGTCTTGCGGACTCCAGGTATTTTTCCGATTACATCAGTAACAAATTTATAAACTTCATTCGTATCATGACCAACAATCTGTATACTGATATCGTTTTCACCGATGGAGCATGCAACGTATGTGACGCAATCAAACTCCGCTGCCTTTTTTGCGACGTCAAGAATGGAATTGGACTCCACTTCGAGGAACACATCGGCCGTCACAGAGTAACCTAATGATTTTGGGTTGTTGATGGCGCTGATCTGGATGTATCCCTCTTTCACAATGCGATCGATCCGGTACCGAATGACTCGTTCAGAGATATCGCCAATCCGTCTGGCCATCTCCGATGCCGGCATTCGACCATCCTCCATCAATAAATTTATTATATTTATATCTATTTTGTCTATTTCATACATAAGGGAGAACTATTACTTCCGTTTCCAACAATTATTATACAATTGATGTATCAAATGTCAAGCAATATGGGTAAGAATGTTTAATTATCACTTAATCCAGGCTTAATGAATACAATAGTACGAGATTAATCCACAACTTTCGCTATGGTATAATATTTTTGATGGACACCGGGACAGAAGCGGCACAGAAAACTATAATCGAACAGGAATTAACTCCAGAAGAGTTGAGGAAGCGGCGACTAAGGATTGCTGGGCTGATCATTGGTGGCGTCATCATCCTGGGATTGCTTATCACCGGTTTTATTTTTCTAATAAATCCAAACCTCACTTCTTATGAAACGGTAGCACGACTGAGGGATATTTCCATAATTCTAATGGCGATTGAATCCCTATTTATCGGCCTGGCATTGATCATTTTGATAATACAGATCGCTCGATTGACTAATCTAATTGAAAATGAGGTAAAACCGAT
>JBGPBQ010000167.1:0-9157 GCA_041481345.1 Anaerolineae bacterium | reverse complement strand
ACCGAAGCAATCAAAACGAATGTGGTTGGTTGCTGCACCCGTCAGGATTTTGTCGCTAAATAGCTCCCCACCCTGACCAAGCTGTTTGCCGCCTTCCGCGGTCTTCTTATAAATCCCGTAGTATCCATCGCTGCTGATGGTGCCATAATAATAGCCGTCTTTACCCTTATAGCGACAAATGACCCCGAAGTCGTTGGTATCTGGTCCACCATTCTTGGTGGCATCTACTTCAACCTGGACATCGGTAAAACTTAAATCATCCGGGTTTGACCATGCGTCATAATTGACCACATCCACCAGGATGCGATACGCATTGTTGTAATAATCGGTGGTCATGTTTTGATCTTTGGCTTTATCCCAATTATTGCTGATGCTCGAAAAATCATCCGAGAACAAGACGTTACTCGTCTTGGCACAGGCAGTCATTAATATTCCGAAGATGAGGATGACACAAAAACGGGTGAGATATTTCATTAAAACAGCTCCTGAAGGTTTTATTGTGGGGTGGATTGTACCATTATCTTCGAAACAGGCACAATCCACAGCCTGTGCCGGCGTGCGTATCTTTCTACAACCGTTATGGGAAGTAATATTCGATCATTCTCGTAGCCTGGTTGGCAGTCCAAGAACCTGGCTCAAGTTTACTCGCCGTGTAAAGCCATTGTCGGGCCTGGTCGGATTCGTTGAGGTAGAGATAAACCGTGCCCAGGTGAAGATAGGCTGGTGCAAATCCAGGGTCAGAATCGATCGCAGCTTGGGCGTAATTCTTAGCAGAATAATAATCCTGCAGCGCAATCATCACTTTTGCCATCAGGTCTAGCGAAGCCGGATCATGTTGGTTGAGCATGACTGCCTGGCGGGCACGGGGGAGTGCCAGCTCACGGATCTGGATTTGATTCTCCAGGGCGAATTCTGCCAGGAGACGATAGAACAATGGGTCTTTCGGAGCCATTTGGATGGCTTTTTCATACCCGGATTGAGCCGCAGGCAGATCACCCGCTTTGGATAAAATATTCCCCAGCTCCGTGTATAAGTATGGGTCCTCAGGGGTAATGGCAATTGCCTGATTTAGGTAGTTTTGAGCCTGCGTAAAATCCTGTTGACGTTCCCAATATAAGCCCAGGAAGGTATTGGCAAGCACAGAACCGCGGTCTAACTGTACCGCACGCTCGAGCTCAGTTAACCCCGCCTCAGAGCTTGAGCCGGCTTCCTTTATTTCAATCTGCTGCTGGGCTTCACCCAGGAATGCCCACGCATCAGCATATCCAGGGTCCAACCCAGTTGCTTGCTTGAACGCTTCAGCCGCGAGTGCCCACTCGCCCATACCTGCCAGCTGGCGCCCTGAAACCAGCAGGGTGTAAGCCGGTTGTTTGAACAGGTTGGCTGTGCGAATTTTGTCATACAGCTCTTGAGCATTCGAAGCATTGGAAGGATCAATATCTGCCGCCTGGGCTAAATAAGGCAGGGCTTTGAGCGGGTCAGTGACTGCATAAAGCAGACCAACCTGGTAGTACATGCGGATATTGGCTGGGTTGAAAGACAGCAGGTTTTGCATCTGGCTGGCTGCCGAGGCATACTCTTTTTGTTCCATGTATAGGTCAGCCAGGCGCTGGGTGGCTTGAATCGAATTTCCCTGATCGACAGCATTCTTCCAGATTGCCTCTGCCTTGGAGGTGTTGCCGCTCTGGGAATAAGCGTCACCCAGTAAGATCAGGTCGTCTGTGCTGAGGTGGCTAAAAGTCCCTGGGCGCTCTAGATACTCGATCGTCGCCTTGGGATCACCCGCCTTGAAGGCAGCCTGGGCGGCTTGAATATTAAGCTCAACCCTCCACGGATAATAATTGGCTGCATTTGCCAGGTTTTTGGCGGCATTCGACCAATCTCCGCTTTCGAGAGACAGATGTGCATTCTTCAGGAGTGTACTGAGCGCGTGCGGCACCGGTCCGAGCCCCAGGAACGCGATCAATAGGCTTACCAGCACGATACGAAGATAAAGGGAAATGCGGGAATCTACTTTCACCAGGGTTGATTATAGTGCAAAAGGATTATGAGAAAAGGTTTATTCTGCAAACGGCACAGTTCTATAACCTTAAAGTAATTACTTACCTGACCCCCTTTATCCCCCTTCCCTGGCAGGGAAGGGAGGAATAGGTCGGTGTAGTTGACCCACCCTAAAGGTCAAAAATATTGAGGGTGTTGTTTCCGATAAATCGAGCATGCTTTATAATGTAGCGATCATACTTTTTCTGGAGGACTTTTATGGATTTCGCATTGACGGGTGAACACCGCATGGTTCAGCAAATGGTCAAGGATTTCGCCCAAAAGGAGGTCGCGCCGGTCATTAAGGAATTCGACCGGGCTCAGGAAATGGCGCCTTTTATCCTGCCTCGCATGGGCAAGTTGGGCATCCTGGGCATCTGCCTGCCGGTCAAATATGGCGGTCAGGGGATGGATTATATCGCCCTCGGGTTGGCGTGTGAGGAATTGGAAGCGGTGGACAGCACCCTGCGCGTGGTTTTATCCGTGCATATCGGTCTGAACAGCCTGGGAGTACTGCAATGGGGCACGGAAGAGCAGAAGCAGCGTTTCTTGATCCCCCAGGCCAGGGGCGAGAAAATTGCTTGCTTCGGGCTGACCGAGCCCGGCGCAGGCTCCGATGTGGCTGCTCTGGTCAGTACAGCCCGCCGTGAGGGCGATGAGTACATCTTGAATGGTGAGAAGATGTGGATCTCGCTGGCGACCATAGCCGATCATTGCCTGTGGGTAGGCAGGACGAACCCGAAATCGCAGGACCCGCATGAAGGTCTCTCCGCTTTCTTGGTCGAGCTGGACCGCCCTGGGGTAACTACGGGCGATCTGCATGGCAAATTGGGCATGCGCGCCGGGTCAACCGGCTGGATCAACTTCCAGGATGTGCGTATACCGGCTGACCATCTGTTGGGCGAGGAGGGCGAAGGCTTCAAAATTGCCATGTCTTGCCTGGATAATGGTCGTTATACGGTCGCTTCAGGAGCGACGGGGCTTATCCGTGCCAGCCTGGAGGCGAGCGTTAAATATTCCAAGGAGCGCAAGGCTTTCGGAAAAGAGATCGCCAAGTACCAGCTCGTCCAGCAGAAAATCGCCCGCATGGTGCAGTCGTACGAGATGGCGCGCTTACTCTATCTGCGCGCTGGCTGGATGAAGAATCAGGGCATGCGCAATACCCGTGAAACCTCTCTGGCGAAGTGGTTCGCCACGGATGAATCCTTCAATGCCGCCTCAGAAGCGATCCAGATCCACGGGGCCTACGGTTACAGCGACGAGTATGATGTTGAGCGCTTCCTGCGCAATTCACGCGGGGCGATCATTTATGAGGGAACGAGCGAGATCCACCAGCTAATGCAGGCCGGCTACGCCTTGGGGCTGCGCGAGGACACTCCCTTGCGCTGTGAGCTGCCTGCCTACAACGCTGACGATTGGCAGTAGATGCTAGGGCTGACCCAGTTTTTGGGTGCGCCTTTTTATTATTATCGATCCAATTCGTGATCCCTGTTATGTAAACTTACTCCGATCTCTGATATTCGAACAAAACATCTGGCAATTATTACTGCTTATTGTCATTGCGAAACCCCCTTCATTTTAGGGGGGAATCCCCTTTTTTAGGGGAAGAGACTGGTGTTCTTCCAGTCTCGTGGCAATCTCCAATTTTACGATAGCTCAATCCGAGAACCTTACAAGATTACCGCTAATTATGCAATCTTTCAGCTATTGTCCGAACCTAATCTACTTGGTCGCATAAATAAGCAAAAATAGTATAATTTAAACTTGCAATGTGTTGATTTTATTCAACAAAGATTGTCATTACAGAGGATTAGGGTCTTATGGTTTTGAGAACTAGCTTGTTATGGCTTTTTGTGTTTGTCTTGGTGTTTACCGGGTCTGTGTCGGCAAAAGTTCCGTCAGATGATCTGGGATGGGAGCAAATCGCTCCGGGGATCGAATACCAAAAATATCAGCTACCAGACCCCAATAACGTCTTTGTGGTGCGTATGGATCGAGCTAATCCATCGCTGACGCTGGAAAGTACCATCGCCCAGGGGAAGCTATCCGAGGGAAGAGAGACAGTCAGTGGGATGTATGCTCGTTATGACCAGGCGCTCAATTTCTGGGGAGGCAGCACCAACCCACCCTCATGGGGCATGCGCAATCAAGTGGTCGTGGCGATCAATGGCTCCTATTTTGACTGGGGCAGTGGGGTACCCGAAGGTGGAATGGTCCAATCTGGATGGTACGTCAAGCGCTTTGATGACTTGGGCGGATGGAGCGGCTTTGCATGGAAACTGGATCGAAGTGCATTCATTGGAGAGTGTGTTTTCCATCGCCCCGAGAAACAAATCGTTAATTATCCTGCGACCGGGGTTACCCAGCAGATTGCTGCTCTCAACAGCGCCCGTGGTGCAGATGAGCTGGATATATATACCCCCCAATACAATAGCCATACCGGCACCGACAACTCAGGGGTGGAAGTATCGGTTGAGATGACCCGCACCACGATGATATTACCCGCTCCTGCTTTTGCCTCCGGGATTGTGCGCCAGATACGCAATAGTGAAGGCAATAGCTTGATCCGATTTAATTCCATCGTGCTCTCTGCCACTGGAACCGCCGCTCAGACACTTTTGCAGAATGTGCATGTCGGAAGTGAGATCCGCGTTTCGCAAGAAATCACCTCGTACGATTATGATTGCGCCACACCCAATTTGCTCAACTGGACCAAGACCTATGCCAGTGTCCAGGGAGCGTTTTTCTTCCTGAAAAACGGACAAATCCGGGATTTTAACAACGACCCTGGTGCCACCAATCGCAACCCGCGTACCGCCATTGTTTATAATGATCAGTATATATTCTATCTTGTGGTGGATGGCCGGGATGTACGGCATAGTATTGGGATGTCCATTCACCAGCTGGCTGTGTTTGCCCGTGATACCCTGGGCGCCACCTGGGGTGTCGCGCAGGATGGGGGCGGATCCTCCACCATGGTGATCAATGGGCAGTTAATGAATAACACTTTTTGTAATATTTACACCTGTATGCAATACGCTGTCTATCTCCCATTGGTCATGCATAATCCCAGGCAGGGGCAGGGAGTTCTCCCGACCGAGAGTAATGTTATCAGCTCACCTGCAGGTATCGAACGACCCGTGGCAAATGGGATGTTGATTGTGATCGCCCAGCCTGGCAGTTACTCTTCGGCTTTTTTGCCTGGTGATTTGGTGACAACCCTGGTGGACACGGATGTGCGCTTAGGACCTGGGACGAATTATGCCGGCTTTGCTGTCGCACTAAAGGGCACCCAGGGTAGTATTCTGGAGCAGATGAATGGTCTGGACGGTGTGCTGGCAAAGTCGACCTATTGGTGGTATGTAAACCTTGGGGGTGTTACCGGTTGGGTACCGGAAGGAGCACTTGCACACCAGTCTGTGAATGTAGATACATCGGGTAGATTCATCGAGCGTTAGTAGGGTGTGAAATAACGCGGAAATATATAACTTCTACCTCTGGTTAACAGATCATGTTTAGACCCTGTGGCATTCGTTGCTCATGCTAAATGAATTCCTTTCCGCGCTTGCCCACATTCCACGAACGTAAACCATTAGGTTTCATTCCGTAAAACTATCACAAGAAAAACGAAGGAATCAAATATGGGATCATTTCACGAATATATGAAAGAATATCGAAACCAGCTGGAGAAAGGGACGATTCAAAAGGCATATAAAGGATTGATGGAATACATCATGGATTTAAGATTAAATCTAAAAAGCAGATATCCTGATTATTTCGTGTCCAGCAGTATTTATTTTGGATATTAGGATCCTGCCCGATGCAGAAGCACTACCTCTGTCTCAGCGGAATCTTGCTTCCAAGCCGAACTACACTCAGGCGCGCAGTTGCACTGATGGGACAGGATACATTCATGATTGCTAAGTCCATGATACGCAATCGCATGCCTCTCTTGGTCTGTGCGGAAGGAGACGTCACGTGCGCAGTAAATTACTCACCATTGACCAGATTCTGACCATACTTGCACAAACGCCGCCGCGCATCGCTGCGCTTACCGCTGGTCTGGCACCTGCTCAGCTGCATACCGCTCCCAATCCCGATGAGTGGTCCGCAAACGATGTGCTTGCCCATCTGCGGGCGTGTAATGACGTCTGGGGCGGCAATATTGCGACGATACTCGCCCAGGATAAGCCGACCCTGCGGGGTATCAATCCCCGTGCCTGGATCAAAAAGACGGACTATCTCGAACAGGAATTTCAGCCCGCGTTGCTCGCCTTTACTACGCAGCGTGCCGATCTATTGGCAGTCCTTGAAAAGTTGTCACCTGAAAGTTGGTCACGTACGGCGACAGTGATAGATATGATCGGAAAGCCATTCGAGCGGACCGTGCTGACCTACGCAGATGGGCTGGCACGCCATGAACGCTCGCACGTCAAGCAGATTGCACGCATTGTCAGTACGATGCGCTTGCAGCCGCGCGATCCAATGCTTCTAAAATAAGGAGTCCCTATGACACATCCTCAACCTCAGGGTTTTCTCGCCGTCCCGCCCACGGGCAACGGACCCGCTGTATTGGTCCTTCATGCTTGGTGGGGGCTGAATGGCACCATCAAGGCTTTTTGCACGCGACTGGCTGATTCCGGTTTCATGGTGTTCGCCCCTGACCTCTATCATGGTAAGGTCGCAGACACCATTCCCGATGCGGAAGCCCTTGGAAAAGCTCTCGACGCTAATTTCCTCCAGGCCAAGGCCGAGATAGCAGAGGCGACACTTTTCCTCGACGAGCGTGTTGGACCAACCGACCGCGGCCTGGCAGTAATTGGCTTCTCTCTGGGTGCCTATTATGCGTTGGACCTCGCCGCCGCTGATCCCGAACACATCCATTCCGTCGTGCTCTTTTACGGCACCGGGCCCGGTGACTTCAGCACCTCAAGAGCCGCCTACCTGGGCCACTTTGCCGAGAACGATCAGTTCGAGCCGCCATCTAATGTCGACAGATTAGAGGAATACCTCAGGCAGGTTGGCCGCCCGGTGACTTTCTATCGTTACACTGGCACTGGGCATTGGTTCTTTGAGCCTGACCGCCCACAGGCCTACAACCAGGCAGCCGCCAACCTGGCCTGGGATCGAACTCTGGCCTTCCTGAAGCGCTCCTCCGCCGAGTGAGTCCAACCAATACTTTCAACCTGACAGAGCAGGTTTTGACCCAATGGCTGGCGTTGCTCATGCCGATAATCAATATAGGGATTCTTTTGTCTATGATGTCATGGAACCGATTAGGCCAGACGTTGATGCATGGTTACTAGAATTCATACAAAATCATTTATTCTCCCCCAAAGATTTTAATGAGAAAAAAGATGGTGGGATCAGGTTAATCCTAAAGATCACACCTATTCTAGCTGAAATCGTTTCATTGTGGTCTGAAAAGATTGAGTCAGTGATTACGCAAGTTGAAGGTATATTAGTAGAAAACAAAACGGCTGATTATAAAATACACAGCAAAAGAAAAACTCGGATATAAATATTTTTACAGTTTTATATTCCGAATAGTTTATTAATTGATATAATTAATCACAGATTAATAGGTGGGACACACACGGGTTTTGGTTGACAGCATAAATTTTCAACTAGGGAGGAAGCCCTTATGAAAAGCATAATTTATTTCAGCATAGCCATTGTATTTGCATTGACCAGCTTATTACCAGTTTTAGCTGTCGATACATTTTCGTGTGCATCTGTTACCGAGATCCCCCAGATTGAGTGTGAAGCCCTTGTTGCCCTTTACAATAGCACCAACGGCCCTGGTTGGTCCCATAATACCAACTGGTTAGTAACAATTACGCCCAGCAATTGGTTTGGTGTACAAATAGATTCCGGGCATATCGTATATTTGCAATTACAAAGCAATGAATTGAGTGGCAGCATCCCACCTCAATTAGGAGATCTAGCCAGCCTGACAGTTTTGGATCTTGGCGTAAATTATTTAACTGGCAACATTCCCCCCGAGCTAGGAAAACTAACCAATCTGACTCGTTTGTACTTATGGTCCAATCAATTAACCGGGAGCATACCAGCTGAGCTGGGAAATCTAACCAATCTGATTAAATTGTGGTTGGACCACAATCAATTGAGCGGCAGTATACCACTCCAATTGGCCGATCTAGCCAGCCTGACAGAGTTAGATCTCAGTGTAAATAATTTAACTGGCAACATCCCCCCCGAGCTAGGAAAACTAACCAAGCTCGCTGATTTGTACTTATATTCCAATCATTTAACTGGGAGCATACCAACTGAGCTGGGAAATCTAACCAGCCTGAACCAGTTATTGTTGCTTGACAACCAATTAAGCGGCAGCATCCCGCCTGAGCTGGGAAATCTGACCAATCTGCAGGTTTTAGCTCTGCAAAACAACCAGTTTACGGGTGATATCCCGCCCTCCTATATTAACCTGATCAATTTATATGATCCGCGTCAATGGCATGGGATTGATGGGCTAGACCTTGATTATAACTTTTTGAACATCCCTCCAGGTTACCCAAATCCTGGTAGACCATTGGATGTCTTCCTGAGCCAGAAGGATCCCGACTGGCAACTCTATCAAGGCTTTAAGCAAATTATTAGCATAGGGGGTGGTGAGTTCACCTCTCTGGATGGCAGGACGAATATTCTCATCCCCGCGGGTGCGCTGATTACTGACACGACCTTTACCTACATTCCCCAACCTGCACCCCAGCACAGTTCTGCCCGATTGGTTTTTGCCAATAACTCCTTTGAATTGAGTGCCGAAGCTTCTATTGGAAACCCTGTCACGACCTTCAACCTTCCCTTAACAATCACCCTCACTTACACCGATACAGACATCATCGGTTTCCCGGAAAATGCCCTCGGCTTGTATTATTGGAATGGTCTTACAAGTACTTGGACAGATGCGGTTACGACCTGCCCAGGCGGTGCATACACTCGTAACCTGGATGGTAATATTTTGGCTCTCCCGCTCTGTCACCTGACGGAGTTTGGTCTGTTTGGTGTACCCCTGTATAATTTCCTGCCAGTAGTTAGGAGATGAGAAATTTGTAATATGCGTTGTTTTCACAGGTTACTCAACCTTATAAATATT
>JBGPBQ010000166.1:0-9233 GCA_041481345.1 Anaerolineae bacterium | reverse complement strand
TCATGTCACCCACATCGTGACCATAAGTGTCGTTGAACATCTTGAAATGGTCTAGATCCAGCATCACCACGCTGACGGAATATTTATCCCGCTCCGCTCTGGATAACTCGCGCGACAGTGTCTCATCTAGGAATCGGCGGTTGTACAATCCCGTAAGTGAATCGCGGATCGCCTGTTCCTCGAGCTCCTGTTGCAGTTTCAGCAGCTTTTCTTCAGCTTCGATCCTTTCAGCCAGTTCTTTTTGAGCATCGGAATATAACCGGGCGTTTTCAATCGCAATCGCTGCCTGGGCTGCAAATGCGAGCGCGAATTGGCTTTGTTCTTGGGTGTAAAAATTGGGTACAGTTTTATCGAATGCCAGCATACCGGTCACCCGGTCACCAACGATCATCGGAACACCCATCCATCCGCGATTCTGATATCTGGATTGGGTCCCACCGCTGGAAGAGCCATATAATGAATATATGTCGCTTTCGATTAATGGCGATCGGGTACGGATGACTTGGGTATTCGGATTGTCTTTTGATGACAGATTATATGTAGTCCCAATCAATCCCTCTGAATTTGGGATTCCATGTGCTGCGATGATTTCCAGGCTGTCATCCCGGCACAACCAGATTGACGCGCTATCATAAGGGATCACTTGTTGGATTTCATGCAAGATCATATCCAGCAGTTTAGAAAGGTCCAGCGTTGAGCTGAGCAGCCGCATCACCCGGTTGAGTGTCGCAATCTGTTCTGAACGCTTGCTCAATACTTCTTCGGCGCGTTTCCGTTCGGTGATATCCTGCTTAATCGCAATAAAATGGATGATTTGACCTGAGCCATCTCTTACCGGTGCGATGGTTTGCTCTTCAGTCATCGTGCTACCATTTTTCCTGCGGTTGATTAATTCACCGTGCCACACGTTGCCACTCAGGATTGTTTTCCATAGATTACTGAAAACATCTTGAGAAACTAACCCCGATTTCTGAATGCGTGGATTTTTTCCAATCACCTCGTCTACGCTGTAACCTGTCATTTTAGTGAATGCCGGATTAACCCATTGGATGTTTCCATTCCGATCTGTTATCAAAATCCCATTAGCCGCTGATTCTAGCGCAACACTTTGTAGGCGCAGCTGTTCTTCTGCTTCCTTGCGAATCGTCAAATCCCGAATAATATTGGTGAAAATTACCCCTGATGGTATTTTCACCGGGCTCAATGCGATTTCAATCGGGATTTCCCGGTTATTTTTCCTGATCCCATTTAAAGGCAGGCTGATCCCCGGACGTGTATCGATCTCATCGATGAAAGCTTTCTGATACTTGTAATACGCTTCCCGGTAGCGTTCTGGGATGACGATATCAATTGAGTTGCCCATCAGCTCATCCATCGAATATCCGAACAGGGTGATCGCCTGGTTATTTGCCAATACCACATGGCTGTTTTTATCTGTGATGATGATCGCATCAGGCGCGCCTTGGAATAAGGCTTTAAACCGAGCTTCTGAATCCCTCAGGGTCGATTCTACATACCGGTATTGTGTAATATCTCTCCAAACAAGCATCCTCCCTGTCGAATGTCCATCTCTATCCTTAAGGTTCGTTGTCCGGATATTTAAGGTTTTCGGCGCGTCCCCGTTGATCTTCACTTCAGTCTCAAAGTCATGTGGAACGCGAAAAGTATCCGAAATTCCTGGCCAGATGGCGATGATATCATTTAGAGTTTTCCGCTTGGCAGACCGCTGGCTTAATCCCAGCATGCTCATAGCTGTTGAATTGATGTTGTAAATGCGGTCCTTGCTGTCCAGGACAATTACCCCTTCGCTCATATTATCTATGATCACATCGCGGGATAATGAAGAGTATTCGAGCAGTTCAAAATAATAGACGCCCCAAAAATAGATCATTCCACTGACGACTAATCCGACCATCATCAGGATTGGTAAACTATTATTGGGGAATAATTGGGTTGTATAGAGTAAATTGCACAGCAGGGGTGGTAAAACTCCAATTAATAGGAGTAAAGCCCTCGCTCCTACGGATTTCGGCGGGATTAATGTCCGGCGGATCAGGATAAACACGCCAATGATCAATTGTAGGTAAAAATAGGCTGTAGATATCGAGTACCACCAGGAATGTGTGTATTTTAACGGCGCTCCCGGGGCGTTTGATATCGGGACAATTGCGTCCCATAACCAATGACGTTGGTCCTCGGTGATCACGATATAAATCGTCAGGACCGGGATGATTAATAATGCAGCCACCCACCAGTTGGATATTTTGTGATCCTGGTGGGTGTACTGCAGCACGAGTAATAACCACAATGCGGCAATAAATGCAATATCTACATATTGCATTTTCGCTGAAAATATTTTTACGGTGATCGGTACTGTTGCACTCTCTAAACCGGAAAACAAAGCCCACCCACCGACCATGATCATCAGGAATGAAAAATAGACGACCCCGGGGGTTTTCCACCACCGCGTGCTTACAAGTCCTAATACAAATGCAATCGCAGCAGTGAATAGTGCAATCAGTAACTCAGATGTGAACTGCCAAGTCAATGCTATGTCCTCTGTTTATTGACGGTCAGATAATAACATAAATAAACTCATGCGACATAAATTATTTGTAAAGTACCTTCACAGATTTGTTAGCTGTGATTACTTTCTGTTTTCAAACGATAATTTGTTGATTTACACGATAAATGGGGATCAACTATTATATTATTTTTTCATAACCAGTGAGTAAAACAAAATACGTGGGAAGAAACAGGTATATTCAATCATAGACTGAGCTCATTGGTTTATTTCCCTGAGAAATCATCACAGCTTCCTTTTTACCCTTGATAAATAAACGCCTAATCCCGCTTATACGTTACTGAAATTATATAACAGATTTGCAAGGAAGCCGTTTACCGCATAATGGAAAAAGAATTTCTAACGTTTACTCCCCCAGAGTTGTTATAGAGTTTTGCAAATTAAATGCCTTGATATACTTCTCAATCGCCAGTGTTATTTTTTCAACCACAAAGCTATGTGGATCGACCTTCGTATCCCTGAAATTTCCATACAACGTCGATCTTGCAGAAGTCACCTCTCCATTCGTCCAGATATAACGTGAGCCGGTTTTAAGCAGCCAGTCTTTTCGTGCTACAGATAATTCGTGGAATGGCGATTCTTCCTCCCCCGGTAGAAGCCACTTTTTCCACCTCCCCGATTCAATCACCACTCTTTGCAATGTAGCCATGAAATTTGACGGTCTCACACCTGACTTCTTTATTATCACCCGCTCTTGTTCTTCGAGCTCACATAACGCCATAAATTCTTCCGCTGTGAATTCCGGGCCGACGTTTGCCGCTCCCATCCCGCTGGCAGGATAGTCCGCTGGATTTTCCACCCAATCCGTGTAATGTCCTTTAGCCAGTGAGCCGAGTGGAGCGAGAATTGAGTATAAGCGCCTTGCCGCCTCGGGTTTAAAATTAGTTGTATGCAAGTCCGTGCCAATTTGGGCTACAAATAAGGTCGGCCAGCAGTGATCCAGGTTATGCACGTTGAGCTCAGCTTGTAGCAAGCGAATAAAACCTTCGAACCGGTCAAGATCGACCAATCCGCCATGCACTTCTTCAGTTCCTACCTCATAGGCGATTTTTGGCACACGGTTTTCCGATCGAATATGCTCCGCATGTGCGATCAATTCCACCGTTCGCTGGACGACCAGCTCAAGTGGCAGTGACTGGCCGTGTGGATAGCTACGGTCGACTGTGGGATCAATGTGCAGCAACTTATATCCAGCCTGGATGCACGCAGCGATGCTATTCTTAACTTTCTGCATTGTTTCTGGGTAGGTTAGTTTCGCCAGGGTATGCAAGTCTTTTAACCACGGACCTCCGTGGTCCAGGCACGGGTATAGCGGTCCGTTCCAATGATATTGATGGGCATACGCCTGCATCTGCCTGACGAAATCCGCTTGTGTCCAACCCGTATAACTCGCCTCAAAATCCACCTGGTTCAATGTGGCTGCAAACAACATGATGCTTTGATTTCTTGCTGCAGCTTTTACTGCCGCTTCTAAAACTGCCTCTGAATTCGGGCACACAGCCAGTAAAGTGATCGGCTGTTGTCCTTGTGTGTTGCGAGTAATTAGTTCTTTAATGATTTGGTCGAGGTCTACCATGTTTATCCCAGTCGGAATAGCTTTTTCGGATTAGGTTTTCAATCTTGGATGGTTATAAATAGCTGCTGGCTTCTTCAAGGGTCGGCTGTCCAGCGGTTCCACCAGCCCTGCGGGTCGATAATCCTCCGCAGATGTTTGCAAATTTAAGCGTCCTATGAGGTTCCCAGCCTGCCAGGTATCCATAAATAAATCCTGCATCAAACGAGTCGCCTGCCCCAACCGTGTCACGCACCTCGACCTTAATCGCATCTGCGCGTAATATCTGTGATTCTGTACACAGCAGCGCTCCATTTTCCCCTAACTTTACTGCCAGGTACCTGACTCTCCTTCGAAGATACTCGATTGCTGGCTCAAGCTGCGTGATTCCAGCAATCCCCATGCATTCGAGTATATTCGGTAGGAAAATATCCACTTTACCGAGTAGCTGGTCCAATCCACCATTCCACTTTTCTGTGGGATCAAAATTTGTATCCAGCGATGTCGTCAGTGTACATTCATGCGCCTGGTCAAACAGCCTGGAGAGACCCGGTTGAAGGGCAGTTTGCATATAATAACTTCCCACGTGTAGGTGGCGCGACTTATGTATGATTTCCAGGTTAATCTCCGCTGCTTCCAATTGCGGGATTGTGCCTGGGTAAGTCAGGATTGCCCGGTCTGAGCCTTTCGCTAGGATCACAGAGATTCCCGTGGGAGTTACTTTATCGACGATGATGCCATTCGTGTCGATTCCGTACTGCTTCAACGACTGGCGCATGAATTCTCCGAACAGATCATTACCCACCTTTCCCAGGAAAGCCACCCGTAAGCCTAGCCTGGCTGCGCCGCAAGCAAATATGGCCGATGAGCTGCCGATCGTAAGTTTTGCCTGTTCAACCAGCTTTTCCACCTGCCCAAATTCAGGTGTGACATCGCCGCTTACGATTAAATCTGGGTTGAGCTCTCCGACTACTGCAATATCAAACTGCCGGTCAATCATGCCAGCTTGCTCCTGCTGCCCACCAAAAATCTGACATCAGTTTTTTCCGACAAGACCGTTATCTTTTCAAACCCGATAAGGATATCCCCTCGATGAATTGCTTTTGTGCGATGAAAAACACGATAATGAGGGGCAGTATGCTGATTAACCCGCCTGCCATTAATACGGTGTATTTTCCTCCCTGCGTGACCTGTTGTTGGAAAAATGCCAACCCGACAGTCAATGTCGTGTTTGGCACAGCCGGCAAATAGATCAGCGGGTGCAGAAGGTCATTCCACGCCCCCTGGAATGTAAAGATGGCTAATGCTGCCAGGGCTGGTTTCGCCAGCGGCATATAGATATTCCAGAATATTCGCATGAGTGATGCCCCATCCACGCGTGCGGCATCCACCAGGTCGCGCGGGATGGTCAGGAAGTATTGGCGTAGTAAAAAAGTCCCAAATGCGCCGCCTGTGAAAGCCGGTAACCATAATGGCACCTTCGTTCCAATCAGGTGCAGCCATTTAAAAATGATGAAATTGGGGATCAGTGTCACCTGCGATGGAATCATCAGGGTGATCAATAACAGGGTAAATAGCAGGTTACGATATTTAAACTTAACCACTGCGAAGCAGAACGCTGCCATCGCACAGGTCAATAACTGCCCGATGGTAGTCAATCCGGATATGACAAAGCTGTTGAAAAAAAGCAGTGGGAAGTTAATATGGGTGCCAAATAATTCCTTGAAATTATTTATAGTCACCGGGTTTGGTATCAGGCTCTTTGTAAATTGGTCTGCCGGCAGCTTGAAAGATGTGGCGATCATCCACAGAAAGGGTGTAATCATAAAGACCGCCCCAAAGATCAGCAGGGAGTAGGTGATGAAATCTAGAATTACCTTTTTCCGGTTATTTCCCATATATCCTTCCGGTCATTCATATATCACGAAACGTCTTTCCAGCCAGAAATACAATCCCATGAGTGCAATCACAATCACTGCCAGCTCGATCGCCTGTGCACTCGCGCCTCCATAATTAAAGAAATTCCACGCGTTACGATAAATGGAAAATACGACCACCGGTACTGAGCTGTCACCCTGGTTACGTCGCGTAAGCATATAAATATAATCGTACGCTTGAAATGCGTTGATCGTAGAAATCAGGGTCTGGAAAAATATGCTCGGGGTCAGCAGTGGGATGGTAATGCGAAAAAATTGCTGAATGTCATTCGCCCCATCCACTTTGGACGCTTCATAATATTCTCGTGGTATGGCGGTTAATCCCGCCAGGAAAATGATCATCCCCTCCCCAATTGCACCCCAAATGTTTACGATAACTACTGACATCATGGCTTTGTCGGTGCATAACCAGCAAATCGGCTGCCCACCTAGCAGGTGAATGATGTAGTTCAAGATGCCTGTATCTTTTCCATAGATCATGTTCCAAACCAGGGCAGTCGCCACTGCTGAGGTCACACAGGGTAAAAAGTAAATCGTCCGGAAGACGGTTAGTCCCTTGATCTTCCGATTAAGCAATACTGCCACCAGCAGTGAAACAACCACTACCCCGGGCACGTATAGGGCGCTAAATTTGATCGTATTTCCTAATGATTTCAGGAATACTTCATTCGTGAATAAAGCGATGTAGTTCTTCAACCCCGCCCAATATGGAGCTGTCAGCAGGTCCCATTTCATGAAGCTCAGCCACAGCGTGGCCAGGATGGACCCAAATGTTCCAATGATGAGCCCGATCAGGGTGGGTGCCAGGAGGAGGAACAACCACCACCGTTCCCTGCCTAGGGGTTTCAAGCCAAATTCCAAAGTGCCTCTCCTCTTCGTTGGGAGCACCCCTCCCTCCGGGGATCACGAGAGAGGGGTGTTTCCCAAAAACTTCAGAGCATAGGTTTATTGGTTGTTTGTCAATATCGCGTCCGCTTGTGGGACTACGCTATCCAGGGTCGGATTCAAATCGGCTTCGCCCAGCCAGATTGGGGCCATCCCATCGCCGATCGCTGCCGACCACTCTTCATATCCACGAAAGACGGGTTTCATCCTGGAGAACTCGAGTGAATCCAGGAATACCTGTTGATTTATGTTAACCATCTTCTGGTTTAAAAATACCGGGCTTTCTGCAACTGATTTTAACACTGGGATTGCCAGGCCAAGCTCTGTCAATCGGGTTTGACCTGCCTCACTCAAGCAGTATTTGATGAATTCCCATGCTTCATCCGGGTGTTGGGATGCCTTTGCAGCCACGAACCCAGCGCTGTTCACACTCGTAACCCGCCCTCCATTCGGGCTGATCGGCATGGGTGCCACATCCCACTTGAACTCAACCGTGGCATATCCAGGTACCGCCCAATGCCCAATCGAGGTCATCGCTGCAATGCCTGCCTGGAATAGGTCGGCACCGTATTGTCCGGAGGTGTTCGGGTCAGGAATGGAATGATCAGTCCACATCATGTCGTAGAGGAATTGCCAGGCTTCACGGGCAATCGGCTCACCTACCAGGGTCTTTGTATAGTCGGCACTGATCACTTCACCCCCCCACGACCAGATGGCCTCACTCCAGGTGAGCTCCATATCCCATAGATCTGTGGCTAACCCCCATTGTTCGATAGTTCCATCACCATTGGAGTCGATCGTTAATTTCTTGGCAGCTGAACGTAGGTCATCATAAGTCCAATTTCCCGTTGGATATGCCATTCCCGCCTTATCGAACATGTCCTTGTTGTAGAACAGCACGATGGTTTGGAAGTCGCGCGGCATCCCATAATATCCATCCGGCAGTTTATATGCCTGCAGTGTGACCGGGTAAAACCCGTCTAACATCCCCGGATTTTTATCAATATAAGGCTGTAGATTTAATAACTGCCCCCGGCTCTGATAATCAAGGTACAGCGGTGCATCCATGGCAAATACATCCGGTGGTGTATTGGCTGCCATAAGTGTTTTAAGCTTCGTCCAGTATGAATCCCAATCCGATACCTCTACGTTGACCTTGATATTGGGGTTAGCGGCTTGAAAATCATTTACGATCTGCTGCCATACTGCCAGCTCCTCTGGGGCACCCCACGCCATAAATGATATCGTCACCGGCCCTTTCGCCTTTCCGCTTCCACACGCGGATAGGACGATCGAAGCGATTAACACAATTATTAAGGCTAGCTTTTTCATTTGCATTCTCCTTCGTAATTACATTTTGGTTAGTTTGACCACTGCGTCGAGATTTGTCGGATGGTCAGGATCTAGGTCTTTCGCGATTGCCCGTTCATATGCCATCATCTGACCAAATGGAAGATACAGTACAGTGCGATACACCTCCTCCAGCCCTGAATTAAATGTTATGTCCGTATTATGCTCACCTATACTGATGATTTTAGCGCCTAACTCTTGAACGTCCTTTAAGACTTCCAGTTCATAACCTGCGTTTGAATCGGATACCAACCCGACAACCAGTGTAGTCCGGTTGACCATTGCCTTGGGGCCATGGCGGAATTCCATAAAATGGAAGCCTTCGCTATGAGTCAGGCACATCTCTTTCATCTTTAAACTTAACTCGCAGGCTATTCCAAACCGTTCTCCCGACCCCAGGAAATATATCCTGTCGGTATCGATGTTTTTACCGAGCTGTGCTGCAAGTGGATGATAATGGTCGATTACCTGCATTCCAACCTTCGGTAGAGACCTGATCTGGTCGAAATTGAATGATCCTCGCGCCCATATCGAGCACACTCCAGCTGCGCCTAACAATAAGGTCGAAAATGCGCGCGTTTGAGCGATGCTTTGCTCCATCCCCGATGGAAAAACGAGATTCAGATCCCCGAATGTTGTCAGTGCGGATCCCGGGTTGCACACCAGGGTGATTATTTTTGCCTGACGGTTGGCGCGGAACGCCTCACATGCCTGCAGAGTCTCGGAGGTTTCACCAGAGCGGCTGATGGCAACCAACAATGTACGTGCATTGGAAATAGTGTTGGTTTTTGGCGAAAGCCACAACTCTGATGCCGGCAGCCCACGTGCAGAATATCCTGTCATTGTCTGGAATAGAGCCGCTGCTGAGCGCGAAAGGTAATACGTCGAGCCGCATCCGGTAAAAATTACCTGTTGGTAATCATGG
>JBGPBQ010000165.1:0-9241 GCA_041481345.1 Anaerolineae bacterium | reverse complement strand
TGCACCGCCGCCAGCAGATCAGCCGTTGCAAGCTGCGCGTCACCGACCACACCAACAGTTTGGGGATCACCCAGGGAATGAGCCCGGAGGACGTCAAGAACCAGCGCAAGGAAATCGATCAAATCGCCAAGGAATTGGGGGATGACATCCATATCATTCAAGGGGCAGAGGTGGAGATCAAGTCTGATGGCAGCCTGGACTACACGGATGACGTGCTGGCGGGGCTGGATATCGTGATTGCGTCGTTGCATTCGAGCCTGCGCCAGGCGGGGGAAAAAGTTACCGAACGGCTGATCAAGGCGATGCATAACCCGAACGTGGATATCATCGGACACCCGACAGGCAGATTGCTGCCGGACCGAGAAGGAGCTGACCTGGACATGGAGGCGGTGCTGGCAGCTGCAGTTGAGACCGGAGTGGCGCTGGAGATCAACGCGCACCCAGCGCGCCTGGATCTGGACGATGTGCATGCAAAGCGGGCGATAGAAATGGGGATCAAGCTTTCCATCAATACGGATGCCCACAGCGATACTGATTTGGACTTAATGCATTTTGGTGTATCCACAGCGAGACGTGCCTGGGTGGAAGCGGATGAGGTGATTAACACCTGGAGTGTGACACGCCTGCTGAAATGGCTGAAAAGCAGAGGATGAGCTCTCGCAACATTGTTTTACCTTGGCCGGTAAACCGATGAATCGTTTTCGGGCCGACTTTGTGTTGCTATTAGTGGCGCTGATCTGGGGAAGCGCCTTTGCGGTGCAGCGCGTGGCAACACGCTATTTTGACGTGTACACTTTCAATGGACTAAGGTTCCTGCTCGGAGGGCTGATCCTGTTCCCATTCAGCCGGTTAAACCCGTGGAATAAGGGGAATCGATCTATAAGTGGGAAAAATCCTGGTAATGAGAATAGAAATACAGCGCCTGTTTTGGACCGAAAATCCATGTTTTTCATCGCCAGCGCTGGGCTTGTTTTATTCGCAGGCTCGAGCTTGCAACAAGCGGGATTAAAGTATACGACCGCGGGGAATGCAGGCTTTATCACAACCCTGTACGTCATCTTTGTACCAATCATCCTGGTGATCTTCCTAAAGGAAAAAATCCACTGGATTGCCTGGGTGGGGGCGGGGATTGCAGTTACAGGCAGCTTGCTGTTAAGCACGGGAGGAACATTGCGCCTGGCACCCGGTGACAGCTGGGAGATGGCGGGGGCGGTCATGTGGGCATTGGACGTTATCCTGGTGAGCAGAGCGGTGAAGCACATGGAGGTGCTGACATTTTCAGTGGGGCATTATCTCATGGCAGCCGCATTAAGTCTCCTGGTAAGCCTGTTTCTACCTCGATCTTTGGCAGGGTCGGGTGGTGGATGGTGGACGATCATATACATTGGATTATTCTCCACTGCAATTGGCTACACCCTGCAGGCACTCGGTCAGAAATATGCGCCTGCTACGGATGCGACGATATTACTCAGCATGGAGGCGGTGTTTGCAGCGCTGGCGGGATTCCTCTTCCTGGGTGAGACGATGCTGCCGGTGCAGCTAATTGGGTGCGGGATGATCCTGGCAGCGGTGATCATCACCCAATTGAACGCAGTTAAATCAAGGATGACCGTCGCACAAGCGGATGGATAAAAAAGACGGACTTTTCCAGGTAACCCAATGACAGAAAATATAAATTGGAAGATGGCGACCGATGAGACGGTGAAGCACCTGGTAAGGCTGATCCAGACTCAGACGGTCAACCCACCGGGGTATGAGCTGCCGGCGATCATGGTGGTTAAAGATATCCTGGAAGGGGAAAAGTTTCCCGAAGAGGCGGTCAAAATCGTCGAATCGGCTCCCAACCGGGTGAACTTGGTGGCGCGGATCAAAGGGGATGGCTCTGAAAGGCCATTCTTATTGAGCGGGCACGTGGACGTGGTGCCGGTCGAGCGGGAACAATGGAGTCACGACCCATTCGGCGGAGAGGTGATCGATGGCGAAGTGTGGGGACGCGGTGCCATCGATATGAAGGGCTTTTTAGCGATGTACCTGCAGATATTCCTTGAGCTGCATCGCCGAAAAGTACCGCTCAAACGAGATCTCATCCTGGCAGCCATCGCGGATGAGGAAGCTGGTTTTATTCACGGGTCGAGCTTCCTGGTGGAACAACACTGGGAGCTGATCGAGGCTGAGTATGGGCTGACTGAGGGCGGCGCAGTAAGCCTGTACTTTGGCAAGACCAGACTGTATCCGATCCAGGTGGCCGAGAAGGCGGTGTGCTGGTTGAGGATGCGGGCGCACGGGAAGGCGGGGCATGGTTCGGTGCCTCAGGCGGATAACCCGGTGGTCAAGCTCTCACAGGCAATCGAGAAAATTGGACGGACCAAGCATTTGCCGGTGCATATAAGCCCCATATTTCTGAAAATGCTGGACGGAGCCGGTGCACAACTGAAGTTCCCATTGAGCTCACTGGCAGGATTGCTGCGCTCACCCAGCATCATGAACCTGGCTTTGAACAGCATAAAGGGAGAAGGGATCAATATCCTCAAAGCGCTGGTGACAAATACCGTCTCACCCAACATGCTGCACGCCGGAACTAAACTGAATGTGATCCCGTCGGTGGCTGAAGCGGACATCGACTGCCGCCTGGTGCCAGGGCAATCCCCAGAGGATGCGATCAGAGAGATCCACCAAATCGTGGGAGATGCAATCGAGGTGGAGGTGATCTATACCACCGGTGGGGCGGAATTTCCTACGGATACTCCACTATACAGGCTGTTGGAAAAACGGACCCAGCAGATGGATCCTGGAGGTATCGTCATCCCACTGCTAATGCCTGGGGCAACGGATGCGTGCCAGTATCAAAATGCGGGGATTAAAATGTACGGGTTCACACCGGGGATATTACCCCCAGGAATGGCGATCCTGCAGCTGGCACATGGACATAATGAGCGGATGCCGGTCTCTTTCATCGAGTCAGGGCTGCCGGTTTTATGGGATGTGGTGAATGAGTTTTGTGGGAAAAGAACCTGAGCGAGTGGAGTTAGCCGCCTCCGATGACTGCCAGCAGCTTCACGATATCCCCATCCTGTAAAATATAATCCTTGGTCTGCTGCTCACCGTTGACAAACACGCCGGCGACCAGGTCGGGGTTGATGCCGATCACACGCAAGGTCTCACGGACCGAAATGCCGGCCTCAACGGAGGTCTCTTTGAGCTCAC
Source organism: Anaerolineae bacterium (assembly GCA_041481345.1). Lineage (GTDB taxonomy): Bacteria > Chloroflexota > Anaerolineae > Anaerolineales > UBA4823 > FEB-25. Next base: position 6,037 of record JBGPBQ010000165.1, on the reverse strand, counting down.
CGATATAGGATTTGAGCATTCCAAGGGGTCGTATTTTAGCGGTCATGGGTCTTTACAATGAGAGATGTTTTTTCACTAGAAGGGCGCAGCGGGTACCAGGTGTTCCATTTTGTGAAAATCCACCGCTGCGCCCCTACAATAAAAAGTTAATCCAGGTTATGCGACCAGGGCAGTCAGGTTGAGAGTTTCCAGGGTTGCCTGGGTGGGGAGACCGTTGCCATCCCAACCGCGCTGCTCGTAGTACATATCCAGCATCTTTTGGACATCCTCGAATTTTGTGATCTGACCAGCTGTGGCGCCTGTTTTCGGAGGCTCGGTGTAGAAACGCTGGGCGGGAAGGTCCCAATCACGACCGAAGTCACCGATTTCACGGACCCAATACATGCGGGAGAGGTTCCATATACGGTTGCCGACCGCTTCCAGGTCTTGCCAGGAGCGCTTGACGCCAGTGATAGCTTCAAGGAGAGGGCAGTATAGATCACGGTCGATACCCAGCTCCACCCACTGCAAACGACAGGAACCCATGACGTCAAACATCGGGCGGAAGTTCTGCAGCCAGATGACACGGGCAACTTTTTCCGGGACGACTTTTTCACGACCGACCTGTAGGTCATAGGTGATGGCCCAGGAACGGTTGTGGTGAGCACCCACGTCACAAGTCATATATGCCAGCAGCATCGCAGTGGCATTATGAGTAGCATAGGCAGACTGCTCCATGCCTTTGACATGGATGGCGAACTTCTCACTGCCTTTACCGACCGATTGGGATGCGCGCTTGATGCCCAAGGCGAGCAGATTACCAAGTTTGCCCTCACGGTGAGCGATCTTTTTAATCACGGTGAAGACTGCCTCGACATTGCCAAACTTCAGATCGATACCATCAGTATCCGCCTTGGTGAAGATGCCTTTCTCATAGCATTCCATGGCCCAGCCAATGCAGCTGCCGGCACTGATCGAATCAATTCCGAGATCATCGGCGAGGCGGTTAGCTTCAGCGATAGCCTGGATATCACCAATGCCCAGATTGGAGCCCATCAATCCAATGGTCTCATACTCAGGACCTTCCACCTGGGTGTTATAACGCTTCATATTGGAATATTTACCGCACGGAGAGGGGCAGCCGAAGCAGCCTTTATCTGTTATGACGATTTCCTTGCGCATAGTCTGCCCATTAATCGAGTCAGTTAGCTCGAATGAGCCGGAGCTGAAGTTACGGGTGGGGAGAGCGCCGACTTCATTGCACCAGCTGGTGACCACCGTGGTGCCATAGCGCGACCATTCGGCCAGACCTTCGGCGCCTTTACAGGCTTTATAAAGCGCCATGCCAGCTTTGCGGTAGGCATCCAGGTCGGCGACAGGGACAGACTTGGTCCCATGCAGGACGATGGCTTTTAGATTCTTGCTGCCCATGACCGCCCCAACACCACCACGCCCGGCCTGGCGGCCAAAGTCATGGTTGATGCAGGCATAAAGGACCTGATTTTCGCCTCCGGGACCGATGGCAGCGACCTGATATTCCTCGCCATACTTATGCTTGAACTCCACTTCCACATCGATGGCACCCTTGCCCCATAGTGAGGAGGCATCCAGGAGTTGGATTTTATCATTGTCGATGAATAAATAGACCGGCTTGGGACTGGCTCCTTCGAGGATGATCGTGTCTATCCCGGCGTATTTCAGCTCTGCAGTGAAGTGACCACCCATGGAAGCGTCGGCATAGCCGCCGGTGAGAGGAGACTTGGTCGTCCAATCACATTTGCCGCCACCGGGAACTAGCATGCCTGAGAGCGGTCCCGTGGAAATGATGAGCTTATTATCCGGTCCGAGCGGGTCGGCGTGCCGGGGGACTTCCTTGAACAACCAATAAATACCAAAACCGCGCCCACCGATAAAGTCACGCGCCAGCTGGGCAGGTGTGGGCTCTTTCGAGATTTTCCCTTCGGTCAGGTTTACGCGTAGAATTGTTCCACCATAGCCATTCATATCTGCCTCCTAATTGGCGATCCAGAGTGCGCTGGTGCCGCATACGTCGACGCAATCACCGCATAGGTCGCATTTCCATGCTGTGTTGGCCAGCTCGGTGCGGACAAACATGACGTCTTCGGGGCACTCGGGCACGCAGGCTTCACATAAATCACACTCATCAAAATCCACATAATATGCACCGCGTTCATTAACCTTGATTGCCTCTGTTGGACAAACCGCAGCACAGTCACCGCATTGGGTGCACACTTTCATCTCATATACACCTGGATTGGGAAAATGAGGGATAAGGTTCAGCGAGGCTTTCTTAGGATTACTTTCTTGGAAGATATTGAGTGAACAAGCCACAAGACAGGCTCGACACCCAGAGCACTTAGCACTATCGGCGTAAAGCCGCATAGGGGACCTCCTTTCAATACCTGACGGGATGATGGTTTGAGCTACCAATACGAAAGTATTTTAAGAGATTTCGAAATTAATCAGACAGGTGCATATAGATTATATCAAGAACCAGAATACGGATAGAGACGTATGTCCTGTGTGTCATAGGAAAGGTTTCCTAATTTTATGCATGTTTATGATGATGCTGGACTATTGACCAGCAGATTCTGACGAATATCACTTGCCCATCTGCTCACAATTGTGTATAACAGGCTTGTTACGTTGAGATCCTGTGTAGGAGAAACCCATGACGATTACCCTGGATGGAACCGGATTAACCATAGAAAAATTGATGCGGGTTGCCCGTGGGGGTGAACAGGTTGAGCTGCACCCTGAGGCACTGGAAAGAATTAAGGCATGCCGGGAGATGGTAGAAGAAAAGCTCAAGGCGCACGAGATCATGTATGGGGTAAACACCGGCATTGGAGAATTCTCAGAGCGGGTACTGGATGACGAACAGGTGCAGCAATTCCAGAAGTACCTCATCTATAACCACGCAGCGGGGATTGGCGAGCCGTGCCCGATTGAGCATGTCCGCGGGGCGATGACAGGGAGAATCAACGTCCACGCACACGGCAACTCGGGATGCCGACCAGAGATCACACTGACTTTGATGGAGATGCTCAACAAAGGAGTTACGCCGATGGTTTGCCAGAAAGGCTCGGTGGGAGCATGTGGAGACCTGGCGCCCATGTCTCAAATCGCGCTGTTACTGATGGGTGAAGGTGAGGCATTTTACCAGGGTGAGCGGCTGCCAGGGCGGATTGCCATGGAAAGAGCAAAGATAGCCATCCCGGGATTGCAGGCACGGGATGGACTGGCAGCGATCAACGGCTCGAACCTGCTGACTGCGATGAGCGCACTGCACTTATACGATATGAACCGGTGGTTAAAACAGGCAGAGATCGCGTGTGCAATGAGCCTGGAGGCGTTGCTGGCAAACTTGAAACCCTACGATGTGCGATTGCACAAGGCACGAGGATTTAATGGGGCGATCCGGGCAGCGATGGTGATCTTGAAATGCATAGAAGGGAGCGACCTCACGACCGGAAAAATGAAAACCAAGGTTCAGGATGCCTATTCGATGCGCTCATCCCCGCAAGTGATCGGAGCGGCACAGGATGCGATTGATTATGCCCGAAGCCAGGTGGAGATTGAATTGAACGGGGTAGGGGATAACCCCATCTTTCTGCCGGAATACAGGTTAACCCTGACCGGGGCGAATTTCCAGGGCTCACCCGTTAGCTTGCCGATGGATATGGCGGGAGCTGCCATCACCATGGTGTGCGTGCTTTCAGAGCGAAGATTGAACCGGCTGACCAACCCGGCGCTGAGCGTGGGACTTCCGGAGTTTCTGACCAAAGGAGCCGGGATGTTCTCAGGAATGATGCTCAGCCAATATACCGCAGACACATTGATCGTTGAACAGCGCATCCTCTCCATGCCGGCAAGCATCCAATCCATCCCAGCGGCAGCCGACCAGGAGGATTTCGTATCTATGGGGATGAATACGGCGATCAAGAACGGACAAATCTTGGATAATGCGTATGGCATTCTGGGGATCGAGTTCATGGCAGCGGCACAAGCGCTTGATTTCAGGGAATTTACCCCAGGCAAAGGTGTGCAGGCAGCCCGCAAGGTGATAAGAAATACGATTACCCACCTGGATGTGGACCGACCCCTTTATGCGGACCACAATAAGATGAAGGAATTGGTTCGGTCGGGTGCAATCTTAGAGGAAGTGGAAAAGGTCATCGGGAAACTGGAATAATTCTCAAAAAGGAACTAATTCTACCAAAGACACAAACCGCACAATTTGGAGTGTATTTTGTGTCTTTTTGGTTTAAAATTAAGCCCACCTGCGACATTATTGATGAAGGAAGGGATAAATATATGGAAAACCCTGTGGAAGTGCATTTAGAAACCCACGGACCAGACAGCTGGCACCTATATTCAGAGATGCTACGCTGCCGGCTTTATGAGGTAGAAGTGAAGCGCCTATGGCTGGAGGGAGCCATCCCCGGAGAGATGCATATGAGCATGGGAGAGGAAGGTGTGGTGGTTGGCATCGTTGACCAGCTGGTGGATGGGGATGCAATGGCTCTTGACCATCGCGGGACGGCGCCTATGCTGGTCAGAGGTGTGGACCCGCTGTTAATGTTAAAGGAATTCATGGGTAAACCGGATGGTTTGGGTGGAGGGATGGGCGGGCACATGCACATGTTTTCACCTGAACACCAGATAGCTTCATCAGGGATCGTGGGCTCGTCGGGTCCGGCGGGAGTGGGATTTGCAATCGCCAACCAGAGGCTGAGACCGGGAAAGATTTCAGTTGCATTTTTCGGCGAAGGGGCAGTCAATGAGGGGATGATGCTGGAAGCTTTCAACCTGGCAACTGTGTGGAAGCTGCCGGTTATGTTTGTATGTAAAGACAACGGGCAGGCGATTGTGACCCAGAGTAAAAAGGTGACCGGCGGGAATTTAATCGAGCGGGCGACGGGTTTCGGTATGCGGGCGGTTGAGGTGGATGGAAGCGACGTGGAGGAAGTGTGGAAACTGGCGAATGAAGAGATTAAGCGGTTACGGAATGGGGATGGACCAACATTTATGTACGCAACGTGTGTGCACCTGGAAGGGCATTTCCTGGGAGACCAGCTGCTACGCCTGGCACATCCATCGGTGAGTGAAACCTTAAAAATGACCGCATCGCTGGTGAAAGCTCACACACAATCGAAAGGCGCACCATTGCGCGAGCGGACAGCAAGCCTAAAAGAGACGCTGGGAATTTTAAGGGAAAGTGCGCAGATCCATCGCTCAAAAGAGGGCGACCCCATCCCAATTTTGCGGAAAAAGCTGGCAGGGATGGATGAAGTAAAACTGCAGGAGATTGAGCTTCAGGTTAAAACTGAAATTGAAGCGATCAGCCGGAACGCAACTGCACCTGCGGAGCAGATGGGAGAGGCGCAGCCATGAGAAAACTCAGTTTTGACGACGCGATTGAAGATGCATTGATGCAAGGGATGGCGAATGATGAGAAGATCATTATTATGGGCGAAGATGTGCACGGTCTGCGGCTGAACTTGCGGGTGCGATTCGGCCGCGAGCGGGTGGTGCCGACACCGATCAGCGAGGCAGCATTTGTGGGGGCAGCTGTAACTGCCGCAATGGGTGGACTGCACCCAGTAGTTGAGGTGATGCTGGTGGACTTCATCGGGGTCACCATGGATGCGGTGCTTAATCATGCCGCGAAAATTGAGCGGTTTTCAAACGGAAAATGGAAAGTGCCGCTAGTCATCCGGGCGGCATGTGGAGGAGGTTACGGTGATGGGGGGCAACATGAGCAGAGCCTGTGGGGTTGGCTGGCACACATTCCGGGTTTGGTGGTGCTGGTGCCTTCCACTCCATTCGATGCAGGCGGGTTGATGACGGCAGCTTTGGCACACGATGGGCCGGTCATTTATTTGGAGCATAAATTGCTATCTGAGGCCTGGCTGGATTCTTTGGGTGGGGGCAGCCGCAAGAATGTTAGTTTTAATGTACCCGCTGAGGGAGCGCGTGGGGAGGTGCCAAAGGTGTGGGAACCGATCCCGATTGGGGAAGGCGTGATCAGACG
>JBGPBQ010000164.1:0-9267 GCA_041481345.1 Anaerolineae bacterium | reverse complement strand
GGGAAAATTTCCAATTCTTTTTGGAGGACTATTGTTTATGAAGTGTTTATTGGTTAGTTGTTGTATGTTATCTTTATTGCAAAATGGATTGATGGCAAATGGCCCAGTGGATCAAGATTTTCGTAAGAAGATTGGAGAAATGCTGATAGTTGCTGTCGCCGTTGACCGGGCTCGCTGGCACGCCCCTAAAAGGAATCCAAATACCAACACAATGCAGGATGAGATTAATAATGTCTGGTATTTGCGCATGACCCAACCATACTGGCTCGATGTTCCCTTATGATCGCAAAATCAAGGTAGGATGCATAGGAAGTACAGTCAATTATACTATTGAGACTACTCTATCTTCTTGTCCTTGATCCCGCTGGGTTTATCCTACCCCAGCCGTTTTTATTACATCATTGTAGCGAGATTGGATACCCGTTTGTCAAAGTACTTTCTATAGACTGACTTGATCGTTATTATATAAAGCTTTATCCGTTATTACTCAGAATTCAGATTAGCGTTTCATGATGCTCATAATGCTTCCAAAAATATGAATATCAAATCTTATAATCCTACCTGGTTATCCATGGATTGATTCAAAACTCTATATGTATGAGAAGGCGTATAGATTTTAGGGATTTAGATCTTTGCTCCAAAAATTGCTTCAAGACCTCGCCAGATATCATCTCTCCAGGCCGGAAAATTGTGCCCGGCGTGATATTCTCGATAAGTAAGTGGGTAACCCCGCTGGTTCAACATCCTTTGCATCCGCTGGTTTGACACTAATATTCCCGCCAGGTCATAGACCCCTACGTCCAACCAAAATTTGATCGGTCGCACCTCACCTTGTTGCAGTAGGTCAAAAACCACCATATCAAAATTTCCCCAGGAAAATGCCCCAGATTGGCTGAGCACTTTTCCGAATACCCCTGGTATTCGAGCACCAGTGTATAAAGCCATCAATCCCCCCATTGAAGCACCTAATACACCAAACGCTCCTGGATTAGCATTAATATCTATCAGATTGAGTTCTTTATTCGCCAGGGGTATGACCTCACTCATCAGGAATACCAGTGCAGCTTCACTGCATGCATATTCAACGGTCCGTAATTCCTGTTCGGCATGATCCACAAATGCCAGCGCGATAGGTTGAATTCTCCCTAGATGGATCAAGTTGTCAACGATATTATTCAAATGGAGCCGGAACAGGTAATCCTGCCCGTCCCACACAACCACCAAAGGCACCGCTTCGGTGACGGGTGGTTGATATAGGTGCACTGTTCGCTCTTCGCCGGAGATAAAGGGCTCTGTAGCCAGTTCATGGCATGTCACCCTTCCATGGGCTATCTGGCGTTTTTTTCTGCCCAGGTTAGTTGGTTTATATTCTGGTATAAAGAAATAGTTATTGTATCCACCGATCCCATTTGGGGTTTGTTGGGGGTTGTATGGATCAAGCAAGCTTTCTTCATCTTTTTTGAAGAAACTATACTCGATATATGAATCTGGTAGGAAGGTATGCTGGTAAGTCCATATGCCCGCTTCAGTCTTTTCCATAACAATAGGATGATCTTCATCCCATCCGGTAAAATCACCGATCAGCAATGGTGCTGATCTTCCTTTCCATACAAACGTGATGGTATTCTCATCAATGATGGGTGTTGGTTTTGACTTGAGATACTTGTGTATTGACTGTGACATAGCATATCTTTCCACGTCGGAATATCCTGCTTTCTACACTCAATTATTCGATTATATCTTCATACTAATGAGGTATAGCTCATACCAGAGATACTCATTTCGTGTTTTAATTACAAAAATACAATCGGAATTGTCTGACAACGATTTACAACCCCGTTCTCTTAGCTCCGGTCGTCTGGTATATAATAATCTCATCATCACATATTTAAGATGCAAATAATAAGTATAAGGAACGTATTTTGGAACCAGATTACAACAGCTTAGATCCACAAGAACGCACATACAAACTTATGGCAATCATGTCGGCTGCTGTGGGTTTCATCAGCATCTTCGCCGGTCTGCTTCCCATTTGTGGAAGCATAACTGGATTAATCGGGATTGGTGCAGGTTATTTCGGCATGAAATCCGAGCATCGAAAAATCGCCACTCTTGGGATTGTGCTTTCGATATTGGGTATTATTATCTCCCTTACTTATATGATTCTCGCTTCATTATATGGATAATATATCTTGGTAATAATTAAAGGGGAAAATTTTTTTAAAATTAATAACTTTCTTTTCACATCCGATGAAGTATTAAGAAATTAAAATCCATAATCTCACTACATCACTCCTTACTTTCATCTTCGTTGTCTTCGATCACCATCGCAACCTATCCTCTGATATCCCCAAATGTCATCCTTTCCAGGAACGCTTTCTGTAGCACGATAAATACCAGTACAACCGGGATGGTCATCAATACGGACAATGCCGCCATTAATGACCAATGGCGTGAGCCTTGAATGAGAATTCCCGAGATGGTCATCGCCAGCGTCACCTGTTCACTCCTCGTGACGAACATCCACCCCATGGCAAATTCAGAATAACCGATAAGAAAAGCAACAATGGCAGCGATTCCGATTGCGGGAAGAGCTAATGGTAGGTCGATATACCAGAATGCGACCAAATAGCTTGCTCCATCCAAAAAGGCAGCTTCTTCAAGTTCTCTAGAAACAGCCTGGAACGCGGCTCGCATGTTCCACACCGCAAAAGCAATGGCGAACGAAGTGTAGACAAATGTGAGTGAAAGCAATGTGGATCGGATATTGAGCGTACGCACTAGCAGAAAAAGTGGCGTCATTAACGCTACCGGTGGGAGAAGTGTGCCAACCAGCAGACCGAATAATCCGGCCCCCCGGCCTGGAAATCGAAAACGGGCAAACGCATAAGCCATGGTCGCGCCCAGCACCACCGAAAGAAAAGCCGCACCCAGTGACACGATCAAGCTGTTCCTCAGTGCCAGCAGGAAGGTGATATTCTGCCCCGCCTGTTTCCACATTTCCACGAATACATCGAAAGTTGGTTTGAGCGGAAATAAGCGGAATGATATCGGTCGATCCATAATTCCACCCTCAAAAGCCAGGTAGACCAGCTCCCAGATAGGGATTAGCACGAATAATGCCACCAGGACCAAGGCAAAATACGTGAATATTTTTTGGATGAGGGTAAGTTTGTTACGCATAGGTTACTCCCTCAGCTGCTTTACTCCACCGGGTGAACATAAGCAACAAAATGATCAAGACGATCACGGTGATGACGTTGATTGCTGCTGAAATAGAATACAAGCCTCTGCTCTTGAAATAGTTATAAGAGTAATATGCAAATGTCCCGAACCCCTTAAATCGGGACGATGGAAAGAAAACATAAAAGAGATAAAACTGGTTGAATGCGAATATAACCCGAATGATGAGAACCGGAACAACTAATGGCATAAGCAAAGGCCAGGTTATTAACTTAAATAATGGCCAGCCCGCCGCACCATCGATCGCGGCTGCGTCATAGACATCCTCCGGGATGAGCTTCAGGCTTGCCGACGCTGCCAGCATCACGAATGGGAACCCGATCCACGTCGCCGCAATGAGCAGTAATACCATGGATAGATTGGGTCCCCCCGCGTTGATCAGCTTGGAGATCAGTATAGCGCCTCCACTGCCCCCCGAGGTCCCGAATGCTTGCGATACCCAGCCAACCGTCGGGTCGAACGTGCGTAGCCAGATCAGGGCTCCCACAAATTCTGGTATCGCCCAAGGAAGGATAAATATCGTCCTCCACACACCCGGATTCCGCACTCCGCGTTGGTTCAGCAGCAGTGCAATGCTTATCCCTAATACCGCCTGTAAGCCAACGGACAAAACCGTCCACAGCAGCTCAAAAACTAATACCTCCGGGCTGCCCGAAAACACGGCTGTTAATGTGCTGGTTCCAGCATACTGGACTGTTGTATTTCTCCCAAATTGTTGGGACGAAGGATCGACTGCCTGTGACTGCCCGGTCAACCCTTGCCATACTTCCCTCCAAATCCCTCCCTGGATCCCATCTTTGATCGATGGTGCACTGAAATCAGTTAATGACATCGTGGTTTCGTAAATCAATGGATATAAGATCAAGACACTGAGTGTGATCACGCCTGGTAGAAGCCAGGGTATCGCCCTGAGCAGCTCGCGGATTGAGAAGGGAGTTGCTTGCCGCTTAGTTCTCAGTCTCTGCCATAAAGATCGTACCGGCTCGACCACTACTCCCATCAGACCTTCCGCAGCTGCAATGGACAAAGGTGCGGTCAGGATGAGGATATACTGAGGCCACTTGGTCGGCCAGATCAGCAGGAAAAAGATCGCAATCCCCAACCATAACCCATAAACTCTGTGCTTTGACCACATCCGTGATAATCCGCAGATCGCCAGTATGCTGATCAGGATATCAATCGTAACGACGAACACTCCCGGGTGCCAGGGGACGGATTGCGCCAGCCAGATGAGTGGCTGCCATACCGGCCAACCCGTTTGCTGTACATGTACGCTTTGTGAATAGGATGCCAGGAATAATATCGATCCCTTCAGCCTTTCAATCGGGGCTGGCCATAAATATGGATTAGCTATGAAGAAAACTAGGATGGCAAGCAGCCCCCACAATAATATCTTCGGGAGAACCCGCTTAGCGTTGGTATCTTCCCTGCTGGATAAGTACCAGTCAGCCAGGATCGCTAAACCCGCCACACAATAAATATATTTCGATGCCGCTGTCAGCCCCAGGAAGACCCCAGACGCCACCAACCACCCATTGATCCGCTTATTTTTCGCCTGGTCACTTTTTCTACGTTTCATCTGGGTATAACAGATCACTGCCGCCAGGCTGGTGAATGCAGGTACAGCTTCTAACATCACTTGAGAAGTGTATTTTATAGTGAATGTCTGGACCGCCAAAAATAAGCCTGCCAGCGGGTTGACGATCGCCAACAACAGAACTTCCGCCGTCCCGAAGATTGCCGAGGTAGTCCTTGCATTGTGCAGCTGGTCTTTCGGGAGGTTCGGGTTTGGGTCGGCATTCGATGACACATCCGGGATGGGTGGTGCTTCCGGCAATGGCAGGATGCTGATGCCGTAGAGCATCTTTGCCAACGGCGGGTGCTCTGAGCGGTAGTTGGTCTCAGTGAAACCCTTCCAATCGCCTGCCTTGATCAATCCGGCGTATTGTTGTGCGGCAAGCAAATAGTCGTCCTCATCATAATCGACCGGCAACAGGTTGATTGCCCGCCAACGCACTAACCCAGCAATGATCAGCACTGCAATGATGGCAATCCCATATAGTATTGTCCTGAGACGTGAAGTTTTATTCATAGTTTCACTGGCTCGTAATTAGATGAAATCAAGGGACTAACGTATAGATAGTTATCCCATAGGCAGCCAGCTCAGTCATGGGCTTAAAATTATTCACCGCGTGATTGGACACAACCATGGAAGATGCCTTATCCCCACCGTATAAAGCCCTCAGCTGGTACGTCCCATCCTGTAGTTTTGGGTCTTCGAAAGAAATATTGTAATTGTTAATTGGAGATTTTGTCAGGTTAACCACCACCAGGATTGTCTCGGTACTACCAATCCGAAGCCCGGAATAGACCCCTGTATTGTTCGTGGTTCCTAGTACAAAGGATCCATCCTTGAGCGCTGGATGCTGGTTACGCAGGCTGATGAACGTCCGGTAAAATGAAAGCAACGAGTTTGGGTCGGCATTTTCGGCTCTTAAATTCGCTTGTGAATAGTTATCAGCCGGTGCTCGCCATGGTGTTCCGGTCGTGAAACCCGCATTTACATCGCTGCTCCATTGCATCGGGCGACGGATGTCCTCATCCGGCTTTACCCCTTCCATGCCCACTTCCTCGCCATAGTAAATAAACGGTGTTCCTGGTGATGTCAGCATCATCCCTGCAGCCACTTTGGCTTTATCGACATTCCCAGCCATCACGCTCATTACCCGATTCTGGTCATGGTTGGTCAGGAAGGTGGCGTATGGTCCTTCAGGCATATCGGCTAGGGTGAACTTGAATGCGCTGTTGATCGCGGTGTTCGATCCACCCTGGGCGCTGTTCACAAACCCACCCGCCATCTCAAAACTGAAAATCTCATCCAGCTGTTTTTCATAGGTCTTGGCGATAAAAGCGCCTGCTCCCCACACTTCACCCACTGTGAACGCATTCGTGTTATCAGCCTTGTAGGCTGTGTAGAATTTCTCCAACCAGGCGTGGGTCGAGGCTGTGTTCTCTTGTTTTTGTCCTTCTTCGATCAGGTACTTCACCGCATCCACCCGAAAGCCATCCAACCCTACATCATTTAACCAAAACTTTACGATCTTGAGCATTTCTGCGCTGACTTCCGGATTGGTGTAATTAAGGTCCGGCATCGTATAGCTGAAAATCCCATAATAGTAGCCTTGATTACCAGGGTGCCACGGATCACCGAGCGGTCCTGAGTAACCCGGATCTGTATTCGACCAGATATACCAATTTCGATAGGCTGAGTTTGGGTTGCTATTTGCATCTACAAACCATGGATTTTGGCTTGATGTATGGTTCATCACCAGGTCAATAATGAGATACATCCCCCTTTTGTGGACTGCATCCAGCAGGCGCTTGAAATCATCCATGCTGCCATAGTCAGGATTGACATTAAAATAGTTGATCACATCATAACCGTGATAGGTTGGAGATGCGTGTATGGGCATCAGCCAGATGGCATTTACCCCCAGTTCGCTCAGGTAATCCAGCTTCTCGGTAATACCGTTAAAGTCACCGATGCCATCGCCATTGCTGTCATAAAAACTCCGCACAAAAATTTCATAGAAAATCGCATTTTTCCACCATGGGGGCTGCTCGGCTGCAGTAGGGGTGGTTTTTAATTGTCCAGGCGATGTGCAGGCGAATAGCACTGTTGCTAATAGGATAAAATTGATCAATCGTTTCATTGACCGACTCCTTAATCGAAAAGGCGACCTGTCGGTCGCCTTTTGCTGTTTATCCTTTCACGCCGCCCAGGGTTAGGCCGCTCACGATCTGTTTTTGGAGAAGGATGTAGATGATCGCCACCGGTGCCGCCACGATGATCGCCATTGCTGAGAAGGTGTTCCATGGTATCGAGGTGGCATATTGACCCGTCATGTTGTACAAGGTCATAGAAAGCGTGTAATCTTTGGGTTGGGTGAGGAACAGCCAGGGGAGGACAAATTCCTGCCAGTAACCAATGAAACCCAGGAAGAACGTGACCGCAAGTTGTGGTACCGCCAGCGGTAATACGATTTTGAAAAATATCTGGTTCGAGCTTGCACCATCAATCTTGCCAGCTTCTTCCAATTCTATCGGAATGGTGTCGAGGTAACCCTTCAGGTTCCACACTGCGAACGGAAGCGCTCCTGCAATCATGGCTACTCCAACCCCCCACAGCGAATCACGCAAATTAAATAATATTTTCGGAACGGCCCCTCCTGCACAAGCCATAAACGGAGTGAGCGTATAAGCACCATTCGCACAATGAACCAGCTTGATGCTGTTCAGCAATAGAAATAGGGGTGTGGCTAGACCCACCCCTGGCATTAGCAGTGGAATAAATATAAGGATCATTAAAACCTGTCGCATTGAAAAATTAAACCGTGAGAACGCATATGCCGCGCTAACGGCAACGAGCAGCGATACTAGTCCCACTGCGACAGATAACATAAAGCTGTTTTTGACCAGAGTCGCAAAGGTTACAGGGTTGGCTGTAGGTCTGGTTACTACTTGCTTGAACGCTCCGAAATTTATTTCTTTTGGAAACAGCTGGAGTGATGATGGGCGCTCGCTTTTCGAGCTGAGCGACATTGTGATTACATACATCAAAGGGAACATCACTTCTACTGCAATGAGGATACAAAATAATTGGATTAATAGTTGCCGCCACAGAGGTAGCTTCCGTCCAACACCCTTTTTCCCGGAGGTATCCATGGTGAAGAAACGCACGAGAAAATTCTTTCTTTTTGGGGTTTGCACCTGTGTCGTCATCTCATGCCTCCGTATAGCTCGCAGTTGCACGCGTGATCCGGTTGGTTATCAGGAATACGGTCAGCGCTACGACCAGGATAATCATCGAAAAAGCCGCCGCTACCCCATATAAGCGCAGGTTACGGACCAGGTCATAGGCAAAAGTCACCAGGATTTCGGTGGATCGCGCCGGACCGCCTCCTGTCATAAAGTATACGAAATTAAACAGGTTGAAAGAAAGCGTAAACCCGTAAATTGCGGCTGGGATCATGGCTGGTCGGATGAGGGGTAATGTAACATTCCAAAATTGCTGGCTGCCCGATGCTCCATCAATATCCGCCGCCTCATACAAATCCTTGGGTATACTCTGCAGTGCCCCGGTGGCTACTAAACACATAAATGGCCATCCCAACCAGAAGTTGGCGATCATCATGGCGTAGTATGCCAGTGGTAAGGGCGAATTAGGTAGCAGCCATGGGATTGGGGGCGTATATTCGGTCAGCCATCGTATATGAACCGGGTTCACACTTCCCAATAAATGAACAATGGCCGTCAGGAATTGATTAATCGCCCCATACTGCTCGTCAAATATGTTTTTCCAGACGGTTGCCACCACGATTGGTGGGATAACGATGGGTAGAACATAGATCGCACGATAAGCCCGTTTAAACCAGATCCCAGGGATATTTAACAGCACCGCGATCAGGATGCCTGCTGGGACATGTACCGCCACATTGGTAATCGCCCACCAGAAGTTATAGGTGAGAACCCTGAAGAATTCAAAGTTCTGCACAGGCAGGTTCCCTGTAAATATATCTACATAATTCTTAATTCCAATCCAATTCAAGCTAGGTGAAGCTAATCCATGCAGGAGGTCTTTAATATTAAAATCGGAGAATGAAATGATGAACTGATAGATCAGGGGATAAAAGGTAATCACACCCATTACAATAAAAGCAGGAGCAAGGTATAGATATGGTAAACCTCCCCTTCGCAATGCATTCCTTCCTTTACTGATTGCAGTAGCAACTCCCATGGATACCTCCTCAATTTATTCGGATTGTTGAAATTCGACCAACTTGCAAAGTATTGCTTGGTCACATGCTCAAATTAGTAAATGCTTTGCTTATAAAAATCCAGTGTAATGGATGATAATTATTTATAACACAGAATAATAACGGATCATGCTAAGGATTGAAGAGTTAATATTTTTTCTCGAACTAAAAATAGAAGCAAACAGGGATAATCCTGTTTGCTTCTAGG
>JBGPBQ010000163.1:0-9351 GCA_041481345.1 Anaerolineae bacterium | reverse complement strand
TTCCAGAGAAACTCCTCCAGGTTATAACTTATGGTAATTATAGCTTATAGCCATCAATAAAAAATGGATAAAAGATGACTAGATCAATAGAGCAATGTGAGCAGACAAGGTATAAAACTCCACCCGATTAATTATATAATTAGTCGGTCATCGTTCAACATGAAAAATACTCCGGAAGGAATTTATTAAAATGGTCAAAGTGGATTTCAAGAAAACGCTGAAGCAATTATACAATCCTTCGAAAAAAGGTTTTCACATCGTCGATGTGCCGGCGATGAATTTCCTGATGGTGGATGGGAAAGGTGACCCAAATACTTCATTAGAGTACCAGCAAGCCATCGAGGCGCTGTATGGCATCTCTTATGGGATCAAGTTTGCGCTGAAATCTCAGGGGTACGACCATGTAATCCCTCCCCTGGAAGGATTGTGGTGGATGGAAGACATGAATGAGTTCAGCCGGGCGAATATAGCGCGATGGCAGTGGACAATGATGATCATGCAGCCTGAATGGGTCACACAAGATACCATAGAAAGAGTGAGAACTGAAATAATCAAGAAAAAAAGCAACTCATATGCTGAAAGAGTAAAATTTGAATTGTATTATGAAGGATTGGCGGTTCAAACACTTTATATTGGAGCTTATGACGATGAAGCGCCGGTAATCGCAGAGATGCATACTTTTATCAAGAGCAATGGGTATCAAACCAATGGCAAACATCACGAAGTTTACCTGAGTGATGTACGCAAGACTGCAGCGGAGAAGCTGCAGACGATACTGCGTCAGTCGATCCGGCAGATATGATAATTTCCATCAAATGAGATGGAGTATAACCAGCGGACAAGGTAGGCTATTCTTTATCGGTCGTGACTTCTACTTATCGGTAATCCGAGATCGGTTCAGGTTTATTATCCAGGATCAGCTCAATCTGATCCATCACCTCAGGAGTGAGTTTTTCCACTAAATCCATGGTGTGCATATTTTCAGTAACCTGGGAAGGTTTGGTAGCACCGGTGATGACACTAGTAACGTTCGGATTTTTCAAGCACCAGGCAATCGCCATTTGAGGCATGGTCATGCCCAGGTTTTCTGCGATGGGGGTAAGCTCTATCACCTTCTGGATGCCAATCTTTGCATTC
The DNA here is from genome assembly GCA_041481345.1 of Anaerolineae bacterium. GTDB lineage: Bacteria > Chloroflexota > Anaerolineae > Anaerolineales > UBA4823 > FEB-25. The sequence goes on along the minus strand of JBGPBQ010000163.1, from coordinate 8,214 downwards.
TCGTTTTCGAAGCTCTCCCGGAGCCATTCGTAACCATGCAGGGTAATCCTGGTCCCTTCGGGAATACCATGATTATATTTCCCGGTCAGCATACCACTGGCTAGAGGGCTCCAGATGGTGGTACCCAAGCCAATTTCCTGATAAAGACGGCTGAATTCGCGCTCGACTTTAACACGTCTGAACATGTTATATTCGGGCTGCTCCACGGAAGGTGGGATGAGACCATACTGCCTGGAGATGGAGTAAGCCTGCATGATCTGATCGGCGGTCCACTCACTTGTGCCCCAATAAAAAGCCAAACCCTGGTCGATGAGGAAGTTCATCGCACGCACGGTTTCTTCGATGGGTGTATAAAAATCAGGTCGATGGCAGAAGATGATATCAACATAATCCATCTGCAGCCTGGCGAGAGAGGCCCTGGCACCTTCGATGATATGTTTGCGTGATAGCCCGGTTTGATTGGGTTTACGACCACCCCAGAAAAGCTTGGTTGAAATGACCAGGTCAGAGCGCTTCCAGCCAGCCTTTTTAATTACATTACCCATTACGATCTCAGCATTCCCATGGGCATACGATTCAGCATTGTCAAAATAATTCACACCTGCATCATAGGCTGCGACCATGCAATCAAATGATGTATCTTCACCAATCTGACCGCCCATAGTGACCCAGGCACCAAGCGAAAGGGCAGAGACTTGTAAACCTGATTTCCCTAAATAGCGATATTCCATAATTATTACTCATCCTCTATTAGTTTTACAATCACCAGACCCAATCGGCCTGGGATGATATCTTGTAGATCTATCCCAATCTATTTTGAATTTTAATGCTTAACGTAGACAAACTGATATTTATTTCTTTTGGATCATGCTGCGCGCCTTATCCAACAGGCTGGAGGTGGCAGTTGCGATGACGGGAATGCTCTTGGTGCTGTAATCAATATCAGTCTCAATCGGAAATATCTGTAACTCTTCGAAAGATTGGATACTGCCTCCAGCTTCTTCAACCAGAAGCCAGACAGCAGCTAAATCCCATATTTTAGGAGTGACATCAAAACCCAGCAGAGCGGAACCGCGCGCTACCATACAATAGGTATAGGCGCTCGAACCCATTATCCTCGGCTTATATGGAACACTGATATTAAAGCGCCTGAAAGTGCGGGAATAGCAAGCGAAAAAGGACATGGGTTGGGTTGGATTGGGCGCACGTGTGGAGATCGGCTTGTGATTTAGATAAGCTCCTGACCCACGCCGGGCAAAATAAAGCTCATTGAGGCGAGGGAAAAATACCACCCCGAGCTCAGGATGTCCATCGATCAGGCGGGCGATGGAGACACCCCATATTGGCAAACCAAGGCTATAGTTGGTTGTCCCATCCAATGGATCAACGACCCAGGTGGACGAATGTGAAGCTGTATGGAAATGAGATGATTCCTCGCTCACGATCCCATCCTGGGGGTAAAGGGCATTGATTTTCTGAGTAATCAGCTGATCAGCTGCCAGGTCAGCTTCGGTGACAACAGATTTATCCCGTTTTAAAGTTGCATGAACGCCGGCAGGATTATAGTATTTTTGTAAAAGCTCTCCCGTCTCTAAAGCCAGATTGATAGCGAATTCCAAGGGATCATTCATGAGTGTCTATTCATCAATGATCGGGAGTGTGGAGATGGGCGAGTGTTGAGGTGGAGGAGGTAAGAAGAATACCATCGGAACAGCGAGCAGGCCAAAAAAGGCGGTTAGCTGGAACGCCTGTCGCAAACCCAGGCGATCGGCAAGCATGCCAATGCCGATGGCGGCAAAAGATAAACAAATGAATGTAAACGCCATGAAAAAACCATTTCCAATCGAGCGGTGGTTGGGAAAATGGTCCTGGACGATGGCGAGGGTGATCGGCTGTGAAGATAACGCAAAAAAACCTGCCAAGACCAGTACGGGAAGTGTAAACCAGCTCGTTGTCCTGAGAAAAGTGAGCACCATGATGGGTGCCAGTAAGGAAACAGCGAAAAGGACCGGTTTTCGCCCAAGGCGATCACTGATAGTGCCTCCCAAGAATGCCCCGGCGACACCTGCCAACTGATAGATTGCCAGGGTGGTATCTGCTTTCCAGACGCTTGCTCCTTCGCTTTGTAAAAGGGTAGGTAAGTAAACTCCCATGCCGGTGATCAAAAAACTTCGAAAGAAAACGAGGGCGACCAAGGGTACGAAAAGTCGCCGAGCAAGCGGTAATACTTCACTGAATCCAGTCTGCTTCTCGACATGGACAGGAATACCTCTAAATCTAAAATATATAATGATTGAAGCAATCCAACCGGGAATAGCAACGGGAAGCATTTTACCTAACGTGAAGGTGAGCAACGCCCAAGCTGCAAATAATGGTCCAATTGTTCGCCCGAGCTCACCGGCAGCCATAAAAAAGCTCATCCCTTTACCCACCTGCTGACCAGATGAGCGGGCGATCATGGCAGGGGCGATGGCATGGAAGGCGGCGATGCTCAACCCGGTGATAAAAAGCAAGACCACCAGACTAAGATAGCTGGGGGCAATACCAAGTAAGCTCATCGTCGTTGCGGAGATTGCTGGAGCGAGTATAACGAAAATCCGCAGGTTGATCTTATCATCCAGGTAGCCGATGACTGGATTTAATAAGGACGGCAGTTGGGTGATTGCAGAAAGAGAACCAGCTTGCGTATAACTGAGGGAGAGTTTTTCAATCAGATTGGGTAAGAAGGGTGCAAGGAAGGCAGAATAGGTGTCGTGGATAAAATGGGCGCTGATAATCGCGAACACCCGCGACAATTGAAATCCAGAATCTTTCGCTTTCTCTATATTGATGGAAGAAGGCGAGGAGACACCGGTCATTTAGGATGCGGCTCGTGTATTTAAAATCTCGATATAATCTTGCGGAACTGAACCATCATCCGTTATTCCGAGTAAATGGATTAACTCCTGCGCCACCTGGGCTTTGTGTTCGGCATCCCGCCTGCTCCAGGTGCGGCTCTTAACTTCAAGGAAATGACCCAGAGCAGGGTTGTCTATACGGTCAAGATTGAGATAAAATTCCAATCCATGATAGAGAATCCGCCAGCGCATGCGATGTTTCTCAATAATCGTCTCCTGCAGGGGTTTAAAGTACTCACGATAGAAGCGCAAGCTGTGGCTGGCAGGTGCGATGAATCGGCTGCGGGATAATAGTACGTCTTTGGGAAGATTACCTTCCCGGGTCGGCCCAAGCAAGGTGAGGCGATACCGCACAGCGCTGACCTGGTCATTTGGACCGATAGCTTCATCTTCACGGTAGCGTAGGTACCCCTGTGATGGATCTATGAAGGAGAAATAGGTATCATATTCGTGGTAGTTGCGGTGATGCAGGACTTCGAGATTGGAGTGGGTAATGTTATCGATGACAACCTGCGGATCGGTAAGGGTAACTTTGAGCTGAACCTCGTAGCTCTCTTCCTCTGAGGCACCTCCGATAGCAATCAGCTTCGACAGAACAGAATTCTCACGCTCAAGCAGGAAAGCGTCGATGTGCCGCGCATATTCAGCGGCTTTAACGATAAGGTCTGATTCGTTGAGGGTCAACAGCTGATGATTACACATGAGCCATTTCCCATTCACCATCACGTCAGTCACATCAGAACCTTTGGTTGAATAAACCAGCTGAGCGTATATAGCCTCAGGCTCTCTTTTAAACCGGGGCGAGTTATGGGGGCGCGAATTATCGACGAGTATCAAATCTGCGCGCTTGCCCGGCTCGAGCGAGCCGGTGAGGGCGCCTAATTGAAGCGCCTCAGCACCCATACGGGTGCCCATGGTTAATGCCAAAGGTGCGGGTAACGATGTAGGATCACCACTGGTGCTTTTAGACAGAAAGGCAGCCAGCCTGATTTCCTCAAACATATCCAGGTCATTATTCGAGGCCGGTCCATCGGTGCCGATGCCAACATTAAGCCCGGCTTCGAGCATTTTGCTCACCGGAGCGAAGCCAGATGCTAATTTGAGGTTGGAGGATGGGTTATGAGATACCCCTACACGATGGTGCAGGAGGGTTTTGATCTCGCCATCATCGACATGGACACAATGAGCTGCTAAAACCCTGGCTTCGAAAACGTCCTGCTTTTTTACGTAGGGGATGACGGGCATGCCATACTCCTTGCGGCTGTTCTCGACTTCCTGACGGGTTTCGGACAAGTGGATCAATAAGGGCACATCGAACTCTTTCGCCAGGGAGGCTGCTGATTGTAGGATTTCCTGGGTGCAGGTGTAAGGCGAATGCGGACCTACCGCAGGAAGGATCAGAGGATGATCATGCCATTTTTGAAGAAAGATGCGAGTCTTATCAAGTGCTTCCTCATAATCCCTGGCGTCTGGCCCGGGGAATTTAAGCACCGTCTGAGCACAAACTGCCCTCAGCCCGGCATCAGCAGCTGCCTGGGCGGCATCATCTTCAAAATAGTACATATCAGCGAAGCAGGTGATCCCTGAGCGGATCATTTCAGCACAGGCGAGCTGAGTGCCCAAACGGACGAAATCTGACGAAACAAACTGCCGTTCGACAGGCATGATATACCCCATTAACCAAACGTCCAGACGCAAATCGTCCGCCAAACCACGCAGCAAGGTCATGGCGGCATGGGTGTGGGCGTTGATCAACCCGGGCATGAGAATTTTCCCCTGGCAATCCACTGTTTGAGAGGTTGTGAACTGATTACAAATATCGGATTCACCACCAACTGCCAGGATATGATCACCCTGGATAGCAACGGCACCCGGTTCAAATATCGATAGGTTCGCATCCATGGTTAAGAGGATGGCATTCTTGAGAATTATGTCAGCATCAAGGGTCATGTGTTAGCCTTCGAATCAAGTCCAGACTTTGGTTGATTGCCCAAGTGGGAGCATATTCCGGTGGTCCGCCGTAGCGACGGGAGTAATTTTGAGTATCCTGTGGAGAAATCAACACCAGGAGAACTTCTTGTGAATCATTCCTTGGATGAATGGAAACGCCCAACCCAATATCAGCATGATGAGAGAGACGATAAGAATCAGTCAGCGTGAATAATTCGTCCGGTGATGGCAGTCCTGTGAGAACCTGACCGCCGAGAAACGGACCTTTTACGGCAGCAAGTCGACGGATCAAATTTCCACCCAAGCTGGCCTCGATGACAGTGAGGGTCCAGCTACGGGCGGCGAGGGATTGCAGAACAACGTTTTCAAGGGTGGACTGGTCGACGCCATATACACAATCACCCAGGCGTTGACGTAGGGTGTCTTCCAGAGGCTGAATCAGCAGCGCTGAATCTTCTTCCGATTCAGCTTTTACTGTGATGCGCACATCCACCTGACCGGAATGGGCGGTAAGTCCTACACTTGGGTTACTGAGCTTTTCCAAATCGCCAATCAGATCATCGATCTGAGATTCGCCGACACCCACGGTATGTAAAACCCGTGTTTTTATGACTTCATGGATGTCAAAGTGCTGGCGAAGATATGGAATGACTTTACGCTCCATGAGGAAAGACATCTCACTGGGGACACCAGGTAAAGCGATGATCACTTGAGAGTTCAGCTCCAGGATGAAAATCGGAGCCGTTCCAACCGGATTTTCAATCGCAATTGCACCCTCGGGGATATAAGCTTGACGCCGGTTATTTTCGGTGGGTATACGGCCGAGCCTTTGGAAACGGGATTTTATCTGTTCCCACAGCTCAGGCTGAAATTCCGACTTTACACCCACGGCGAGGGCAACGGCATCGCGCGTAGGGTCGTCAATGGTGGGTCCCAAGCCACCCGTGGTTAGAACGATGTCACAGCGTTCCAGTGCCTGCTGGATGGCTTGGGCGATTCGAATGGTATTATCCCCCACTGTGGTTTTGCGAAAAAGATCGATGCCAGCATCGCGTAGACTTCGGGCGAGGTAGGTCGCATTGGTGTCGACTGTATCGCCAAGTAATAATTCAGTGCCGATGGTGATTATTTCTGCTGAAGGCATTTATACCCTAGTAAACAATTATACTAACGCTCAGGCCTGATAATTCCTTCTTTGCGTATAGTCGACCATATTATTTACACGACGTTATACTCGTGGATAAGGCGACCTTCGCTGAATCTTAATAAGTCGAGCATGGATACATCCATGCTGGAAGCCGTGCCATCTAGAATAATCTCGGACATCAATTTTCCAGCGATCGGGCCATGCATAAAACCGTGCCCGGAGAAACCTGACACGAGATAGTACCCTTCGATGGGAGTCTTCCCAAAGATGGGATGTGCATCAGGTGTGACCTCGTAGAGACCGGCAAGGTGGGAAGCAAGACCGACATTCTCCAGCAGCGGTAAACGGTCAACTGCAGCATCCATATGAACCAATTCCCACTCCGGATCAATATTCTGATCATATCCGGGAGGCTCATTGGGGTTTGACATACCAGTGAGCAAACCCGGTCCTTCAGGATGGAAGTATAAGGATTTAGAGAAGTCGATCACAAAAGGGAAATCAGCAGGGAGGGTGGGTATTGCAGTAGTGGTGAGCCATTGCCGTCGGATGGGGGATACCGGAACCTGGAGACCGACCATCTGACCGGTTTGACCTGCCCAAGGACCAGTAGCATCAACGATGATAGGCGCGGATATGGTTTGACCGGGAGTTTCAAGCGCGATGACCCTGCCAGAATTGACCTGAATACCAGTGACAGGAGATGAGGTAAGCGCTTTAACCCCTAACCGTTGGGCTGCTCCGATATAGCCCATGACCACACTATTTGGATCGACAAGACCATCCAGAGGATTGAAACTACCAGCAAGGACATCATCCAAGCGCATCATAGGTAGAAGCTTGCGGACGTCATCTCCACTCAACCATTGGGTTCGAGCACCGAGGGTGTTCTGTAAATTAACATTATGTTTGAAAATGCTGACCTCTTCCGGTGTGGTCAGCAGGAATAAGTAGCCGATTTTCCGATAATCGATGGACTGCCCAATTTCATCCTTGAACCGTTCCAACATGGGCAGGCTATGTAGGGATAGGCGGACGTTGATCTCAGTCCCAAATTGGTAACGCACTCCACCAGCACAACGCCCGGTGGCACCCTGACCAAAAAAATCATCCTTTTCCAGGAGAATGATATTATGTTGGCCTCGCAAAGCAAGGTGGTAGGCAGTGCTGGCGCCCATTACACCGCCCCCAATGATTATGATGTCTGCAGAAGTCGGAATTGGCATAATGGAATGATCACCTAGAAATAAAATGCGTGGGGATAATTCTACCACCCACGCACAAACCCTTTTTTAAAGAATGGGACATTTATGAAAGTTGATTATTCGATACCCAGATATGCTTTCTGGACCATGGTATTTTTTTGCAGGTTCGCGGCTGAATCTGTGAGCACGATCTCGCCGGTCTGCAATATGTAACCCCGATTAGCAACAGAGAGTGCCATGGATGCATTCTGCTCGACCAGCAGGATGGTGGTGCCTTCGTTATTAATTTGAATTATCGTATCGAAGATGGCTTCCACAAGCACTGGAGCCAGGCCCATGGAAGGTTCATCCATCAATAATAAACGCGGACGGGCCATTAAGGCGCGAGCGGTTGCAAGCATTTGCTGCTCACCACCGGAAAGGGTTCCCCCGACCTGCTTACGCCGTTCCTTAAGGCGAGGGAACAAAGTGAATACACGTTCCAAATCCTGGGCTATCTCAGGTTTGTTGGCGCGGGTAAAAGCACCCATTTCCAAATTCTCGCCAACAGACATCCGAGAAAAAATCCGCCGGCCCTCTGGAACCATCGACATCCCTTTAAAGATGATATCGTGTGGCTTATAAGCTGCTAGGTCCTCACCATCGAAGCGTACAAAACCTTCACGGGCCTTCATTAAACCGCAGATTGAACGCAATGTGGTGGATTTACCAGCCCCATTGGCGCCAATCAGGGTGACGATCTCGCCCTTCTCCACAATCAATGAGATCCCTTTGAGGGCATGGATGTTACCGTAATAGGAGTGAATGTTTTCGACTTCCAGAATGGCCATTATTCTCCTCCACCCTGGTCAGGCGTTACAGGCTGACCAAGCCCGCTGGCTGCGCCGCGACCAAGATATGCTTCGACTACACGCGGGTTACTCTGAATTTCTTTGGGAGTGCCCTCGGCTATTTTCACACCAAAGTCCAGGACACTTATTTTTTCGGAAATGCTCATCACGACCCGCATTTGATG
>JBGPBQ010000162.1:0-9391 GCA_041481345.1 Anaerolineae bacterium | reverse complement strand
TGGAGAAGGCCATAAGCCGCCAAGTTTTCCTCTGACACTCGACGATGGTGAAATTGCGATCTTCTAATTATCTCAAATTATTTGCAATGAATTATTGGATGAAAGTAATAAATTCCATTTAGTAGTTTATGATGCAGAGGGAAATAGATATATTAAATATTCAAAAATAGAATATGATGAAGAAATTGGTTTCCAATCCCAGGGATAGAAAGATCTAAATCTATCCCATTAGTCGAATGGAATAATAATGATCGACTTCCATTAAAAAAAATCCGTCGATAATATATTTAAAGCACACCGCCCCATTTCAGGGCGGAATACCAACGGAGGATTATTATGCCAAGTATTGATTGGGTTTTTCTTTGCGATTATGCCTTTGTCGACGCAACCGGAAAGGCATCAATCATAGGAATTTTTGAAAATATTTATGCCTTTTCTTTGCCTGTTAACCATCCACAATTGTATATAGCACTTGGTATGCATTTAAATCCAGGCGACAATTTTGAGCTCTCCGCCCGTCTTTCTTCCCCCTCCGGGAAGGAAATAGCCAAAATTAATCCACAACGAATAGTTGTCCCGACTAACGCTCCGGGTGTTGGTAAGGGAATGTTCGCTTTCGGTTTCTATGGACTTCCCTTCGCCGAAACTGGAGAGTACCATATTGAAATTTTTGTTGACAGTAACAGTATCCATGTTATTCCTCTACAAATGATTATAAAACAAAAAAGTTAATTTATATAAGTCTTAATAATTAACTGAATATATTGCTTTAAAGCACACCGCTCCATTTCTGGGGCGGGGCGGTCAAGTGTGGATCTTCTGTTTAACAGCTCAAAAGATAAGAGAAGCTCAAGGAAAACAGCCACAGTTAGACATTTAATAAAAATACCGCTCCTGGCGTGTCACCAATTTTATGGACATGCTAAAGTGATGAAATCTGGCATTTGCCATCTCCAAAGATATGCTACTTCCCCAAATAGGTCCAGGTACAGTTATCAGGATAGCTGACAAACTCAACAGTGAATGCACTTGAAGGCACCGTTATAATCGATCGGCTTCCGCTTGCCATATCCAATTGATCACCCTTCTTGTCTCTGGTAACTGCATAACAGTCACCACTAGCTCTCCACAGCCCTGCGGCCACCTCACTACCCACCAACCATACCCCTTCAGTCTTGTCTGTTGTAAGCTCAGGATTTGTCGTAGGTTCCGGGATATTTGTTGGTTTTGGAGTATTTGTAAACGCTGGAGTTTCTGTAGGTGGTACCTCTGTCGGTTGCGGATAATTTGTGTATGTCGGATATGGTACAAGGGTCGGATATTGTGTATAAGTTGGTAACGGCTCATTGGGTGGAAATTGCGTGTATGTAGGATATGGTGTGTAAGTCGATTGTATTCCAGAAGAAACCGAAGAACATGAACTCAATGTAATAAGTAAGCTGGCTATCGGTAAGAGTACTTTTAATAGTTTCATTTTGATTCTCCTCTCAAATTTATGAATATCTATTCTAATAACGGCACCATAATTAAAAATTGGAAAACCTCAACAACATCCTGAGTAGGTTTTATCATCGACCAACGATAGATTTTAGTGTTTTTACACCACCGCTGCGATTCACGATACGATTATTCCCACATGCAGTGCAAGCAACTCAATCGATATTATCAGTAATCTGAAGTTAATTCCCACCTGATGGGCAGGATAAGGTGTAGAAATCTGGTATCGCTTGCCTTCTTTGTTACGTCAAAATACTGGCGATTTCTGGAAATATCCTGTATAGTATGTGTGACAGTTTGACTCGTTGCTTCGTAATTATTCTAACACTACTCAATAAAACGATATAACAATTAAATATCAAATAGGAGGATGCAATGTTTGAAAAAATATATCGAATTAGTGTATTAATTCTGTTGATTGTAATAGTTGCCATATTAGGTTATGGCCAGTTAGTGAGTCCCAGCACACCATCAGGTTGCAAGAATGCTATTGCAAAGGCTGAAGTTATCACGAACAATCAATCCTCCATAATCACAGGTATGCAGAATGATTTTAGTACCGCTGTATATGATACTCCCAGCGTTGACAATATCTACAAACAAATATTCACGGCTAATGAATATGAATTTAATGCTCTTCAAATGATCGCTTTACAAAATTCTGCCCTTCTTGAAATCGCTTCTAATTGTAGATGAACAAATAATGGTTTATGAATTTTATATCTTTTGCCTAGCACCTTACAAATTTAATTCCAAAACGCAGCACCAGGAATTATGACCATAATCCGCTGAGCTTTTATATTATTTGGTCATGACAACTTCGTGACAAATTGGTAGAAAACGATGTTATACATGTTAATCTATACCGCCATATATAGCGATACTAGACACACCATACACCATATATAGGCATGTTATAAGGTTTAATTGTGCTAATTTGATAGAAATACCCCTTACACAGAGGAGGTCAAAAGATTGAGTCCAATTCTCCACAACATTAGAAATCTTAAATCTTCTTAAACCCCTTGTGGATTAGAACATTTGTGCTATAATTAGACTGCCTACATAATTTGATATGGTGCTCTCCCATATCAATAAAAGCAGTCGTATACCGATTGTGGTGCTCTCCCATATCGGTATAGGTGCGTTTTTATCTTACATGGTTTTTATAAATGAACGCACCCGTACATCGGGTGGTTTTTCCCGATGTAGAACGTGTCTAAGGATGGCCTATATCAATAAAAGCATTCGTATACCGATTATGGTGCTCTTCCATATCGATAAATGTGCTCGTATATCGGTTGATCTTGACTGATAGTTGTCTCTGCCATGGGAATTATGTTTACCGATTCCCGTGCCTATTTTTTTGATTGATTTTTTCTATTAATTTCGAAATTCCTTTGTGGCCTTTATTTCTTCCTTTGGTTTCTCCTTTGCCTGCCCCCGACAGCACTTGGAGGGGGTGTTAAATATTTTTCCCCCCTGTATCGAGTGATTTTCTCGATATCCCACTTCCTCACCTCCAAGGACCCCCATGCCCACTCCTTCACCCCCTTATTGTGTTTCTTTTTTTTGCTTCTAGCTAATTTCTGAAAGCTGATAGCTGATTGCTCGCCCATAACTTCTCTCCGTTCTCTAACCAACACTATGCCAACCTTGCCAACCTCTTCCATAAAACGTACCCGCGGTGCCCCCAAAGGCAACTTCAACGCCCTCAAACACGGTTTCTACACCCGCCGTCTCCGCAAGCGTGAGCTCTCCGGTGTCGAATCCACCGATACCTCCGGTCTCATCGAAGAGATTGCCCTCATCCGTGTCTTCACCCGGCGTCTCCTCGAATCGATTGGTCCTGAATCGGATGCCTATGATCTTGCTGAGTTCCTCCGCGCCCTCTGTCTGGCTTCCTCCACCATCACCCGTGTCGTCAAGACTCAATTCCTCATTGCCCAGGCTGGTCCTGGCATGGATGACGAGATCTCCGCAGCCATCAAACAGGTCAATGCCATAATGGAGGCCCGCCGACTCGAGTACCAGAATTCCATTTCCTCCTCCCCCTCACCCGTCCCGCCTTCTACGGTTGACGAAACATGAACACCTCTGTCTATTGGTTTCACCCCATTTCATCCCGCGGTGAATTGTTTCGATTTATTTTTTTCGCGAAACAAACAAGGACATTCTTAGTCCACAGTCGCGAAGTTTTTTTGAGCGATTGAGAGCGTATACATGAATAATAAAATAGCCGGGATCATCGATCCCGGCTATAAAGCGAAATATAAAAAACCTTTGTGTCCCTTGTGTACTTTGTGGATAAAGATTTTTCCTCAATATTTATCTGCCTGGCTCCGACTGAACTTGGAGGGGGTGTTTTTCCGCGTTCATCTGCGGTTAAATAATTATGTTTAATTCTTTTCCCCCAATTATTTCTTTCTCTTACCTTAGCGTCCTTTGTGTCCTTTGTGGTTATCTTTTATTTAATGCAGCCTCAGCAGCTCAACGATCACATTGCCTGCCATGGCTGCCTGTATGAGCTAAGCCTCCCTCGGAACCCAGTGAATCCAGATTTGTGATATCGTTAAAAAGCCGTGCAAACCGAAAAGTATTCCGGAAAACAGGCAGTTGTAACCCGGCTGGTCAGCTTTGGTCTTGGCCTCTTGTGCCTGGCGTTTGCTATCCCCCTGGCTGCGTATACCTACATGGGCAGCTTTATACGCATCATCGGGGATGATTATTGTTATGCGGCTAGGCTCCGGCAGTTTGGTTTTTGGATGACCCAATGGCAGTCTTATGTTTCCATCGTCGGGTATAACGGCAACCGCTATTCTTTGAACCTGTTCTCCTCTCTGGTTGGCCTGTTTGGCCCACAAGCTAACGCGGTCCTACCCGGTCTGGCGATCCTGGTCTGGCTGGCAGGCCTGGCCTGGGCCTGGAGAAATGGAACCAGGTTGGCTGGCCTTCGTACACTGCCCCAATCATGGCTGCTGGCGGCCGAGGTACTGGTTTTCTTCATCCTCTCACAGGCTCCTGACCTTGACCAGGCGCTCTACTGGCGTACCGGTATGCTCACCTACCTGGCTCCGGTCATTACTGGCTCTATCCTGCTGGGTCTCATTTTCTGGCAGGCAAACCGTCTGCGAGCGCAGGTAACTCTACTGGGTGCCACTTTCCTGCTTGCACTGATCTCGGCCGGCTTCTCCGAGGTGGGCGCTGTTGCTCATATCACCGGTTTGGCCTGCCTGCTCTCCTGGGGCGGTTATGAGGCCTGGCGCCAGGCTAGAAAGGTCTCCCAAAATCCAGCACCCCGCGTCCGGCTGATCGCCCCAGCTGTCTGCGCCCTGGCTGGAAGCATGGCAGCGCTCCTGCTTCTGATCTTCTCCCCCTCCACTCATCTGAACATGCAAACCATGTCGCCGCCCGCCCCGCTCTTCTCCGCGTTACAGATAGCTCTTTACTCCGCCCGCATCTTCATCGTTTCTGTGACCATCAAGCGAATGATACTCCCCAATCTACTTTTATTCTTCTTTGCTCTCGCCGGTAGTGCCCTGATGGCAGCCTGGGACGCGCGGAGTGGAAACCCCCGCCCAATCATGACTGCCGGCAGATGGCTGCTGGCGTTGGCAGGAATAATCGCCACCTGCCTGTTGATTGTCTTCGCCTGCATGCTTCCCAACGCCTATGTGCAGTCTGGCTATCCGGAGCTTAGGGCGCTGATCATCCCACGTTTTGTATTGGTAGCCTCCACTGCTGGCAGCGGATGGTTGACTGGGTGGTTTGTCTACTCGCAGCTAGGCAGAAGGCCACTATTCGTCTCACACTTGGCCAGCCTGTTTGCCGGGTTGATACTGGTCGCGGCATCCGTATCCTCTCTTTACGCCACGCCTCCGATCCTCAGCCGCGCCCCCCTATTTACCAAATGGGCCCACCTATGGGATCAGCGTGACCAGCAGATCCGCTATGCGGCCAGCTACAACCAGGGTAGCGTGCAAGTGGTGGAGTTGGACCACCTCATCCCGCGCGTCGGTGAGCTGCAGGTTGGGAGTTGGTTCACCCAGTGTGCTGACCTGTACTACGGCATCCAGATCGTGCCGGATTTGCCGGGATGGGACCAGGATAGCACCCCATAGCAAGATAGCAGCCTGAGATGAGATGTGTAACGATTTTTATAAGAATAGAAAACAAATTGAGTGTGAAGAGACAAAAACAAAAGGACGGTTATTAAATTTGAACAATCCCTTATGTACCTTATGTCAGAGGGCGCTGGAGGGCCTGCATTTTACGCACCACTTCACGCCCCTTTGTGACCTTAGTGGTTAAAGATTTTTCCTCAATATTTATCTGCCTGGCTCCGACTGAACTTGGAGGGGGTGTTTTTCCGCGTTCATCTGCGGTTAAATAATTATGATTAAATCTTTTCCCCCAAATAATCCTTTGTGTTTATCTTTCTACATTATTTGGTTTTAATTAAAAAAACCTTTGTGTCCTTAGTGTACTTTGTGGTTATCTTTTATTTAGTGCAGCCTCAGCGGCTCGACGATCACGTTATCTTGCCCCACGATCCTCCCCAGCCGCGCCACCAGCTCGGCGCAATACGTGGTGGTGTAATTCGGGAACTCGATCCGGTAGCCCCGGCTGCGCTCGAAGATCTGCACCGCAAACCGGTCGTGCCCCGAATACGAGATCAGGATCCCGTAGCACTGCCTCAGCCGCAGGTTATCCCTCACCTTGTCTCCCGCCGGCCGCAGGATCACCGTGATCATGTTCAGCTCCTCCCCCGCGTACGCTTCGGTGGGTGGCAGGATATAAGGAGGTGCAGCGATGGTTGATTCGCCTGTTATGATCGGCACGTCTGCCACACTCGCAGACGGGGAGGTAGGTTCAATCGTTGCAATGGCGGCTCCCACGGTCACGTTTGGTTCAGGGTCCTGCGGGTTGATGGTGATGACCTGCTCATTTCTGATTGATGTTTCCTCGTTGCTAACTGCTAACGGCTCAATGCTGATTGCTGTTTTTATGGGTTCAGGGTCTTGCGGGTTGATGGTGATGACCGCTTCAGGGCTGAATGATGGATCTCTCCCGATAGGTGTTATGGGCTCAATCGGGGGCTGTGGTGTCTCAACGCTAACTTCTGATATTGATTTCTCATCTGTCGTACTGTTCTGTTCTTTGCTAATAGCTAATGGCTCATCGCTGAATGCTTTATTTTCACTGCTGCTCTCTGCTGGCTCAATGCTGATTGCTGACAGCTGATCGCTGCTCTTCTCAGGCTCATTGCTGACCGCTGATGGCTGATCGCTTTCTGGTTCGGGCGCTTCGGCATTGATCACCCCTCTTTCCACCACGAATCCACCCGGGGCGACCTCCATGGCATTCCAATCGGGGTGGAAATTCTCGGGAGGCTCGGGGCTGTCACCCCACTCGTCTAGCTCGGAGGGCGGTTCAGACCCCTTCCCGGGTGCAGTCCCGAGAGTGGGGACTTTGTCCCCTTGTGTGGGCACCTCAGTCCTAGAGTTCGAACCCTCGGTGTTCAAAGAGCTTGACATGGGAGCCCTGATGTTCGAGCCCGTTGTCCCCCTGCCTTCGGGGGATGGGGTTCCATTAGTTGCAGGCGTAGGTGGCTGGTCGACGAACGCCTTCAGGTCGGTGGAGACCTTGTCCACCAGCACCTTCGGGTCGCCGCTCTGAGCATCCACCTTGCCGTCCACCAGGACGACGCTATCCACCTCGAACTTATCCCAATATTGGTCCCACGTGCGCGGGAACACCACCAGCTCGATCGTCCCGCCCACGTCCTCCAGGGTCACGAAGCCCATCGACTTGCCCGTCTTAGTCTGGTGCGGGCGCACCCGCGTGACGATCCCCGCCACCTTCACCTTTTCACCCGGCGTGGCCTCGGGCAGCTGCCCCGAGAAGTGCGTCACCACCTGCGCCAGCGCATCCATCACCGGGCTCAAGGGATGGTCAGACACGTACAGCCCGATCAGCTCGCGCTCCCACTCCAGGATCTCGCGCCGGTTGACTTCCAATGCGTTCTTGGGGAGGGTGATCTCGTCAGACAGGCCTGTGCTCGCCCCGAACATGCTAATCTGCCCCGCGTCAGACGCTCTGAAGTGGCTCGTGCTGATCGACAGGATCTGGTCCAGGATGGACAGCATCGCGCTGCGTGGGCCGAACGTATCCATGGCGCCCACCTTGATGAGAGACTCGAGCGCCCGTTTGCCCACCGTGCGCAGGTCCACCCGTCGTCCGAAATCGTTGATGTCGCTGAAGGGTCGGTCGCCGCGGCCTTCCAATATAGTGTCCACCGGTCCGTGCCCCACGTTCTTCACCGCACCCAGCCCAAAGCGGATCGCGCTCCTGCCTTCGGGTCGGTCTTCGATGGTGAAGTCCCACCCCGAGATGCTCACGCTGGGCGGCTTGACGTCGATACCCATCCGCCGGCAGTCAGCTACGTACAGCGCCACCTTGTCGGTATCCGATTGCGTCACCGACAGCAGGGCGGTCATGTACTCTTCGGGATAATGGCATTTCAGGTAGCCGGTCTGCACGGCGATGATGCCGTAGTCGGCTGCGTGGCTCTTGTTGAAGCCGTAGCGGGCGAACTCCTCCCAATCATCGAAGATCTCACCCGCCGTCTCTTTGGGGATGCCGTGTTCCACTGCCCCATGCACGAACTTCTCCTTGTGCTTGAGCAGCTTGTCCTTGATCTTCTTGGCGATCGCCTTGCGCAGGTCATCCGCCTCGGGCGGGGTATAGCCCGCCAGCTGCATCGCCGCCGACATCAGTTGTTCTTGGTATACCGGGAAACCGTACGTCTCCTTGAAGATCGGCTCGAGCAGGGGGTGTTTATACTCAACCGGCTCCTCGCCGTGCATGCGCCGGATGTAAGCTGGGATCGATTCCATTGGGCCCGGGCGGAACAGCGCCACCATGGCGATGACATTCTCGATGGCGGTTGGCTTCATCTGCATCAGCCAGCGGCGCATCCCTGAGCCTTCCACCTGGAACACGCCCGCTGTCTCGCCCCGTCCCAGCAGGGCGTAGGTCGTCGGGTCATCGGTGGGGATGTTATCCAGGGTCAGCTCAACCCCATGCCGTTGCTGGATCAGCTCGCACGCCCGCGCCATAATCGTCAGGGTGGATAGCCCCAGGAAATCCACCTTGAGCACCCCGAGCTTGTCCATCACGCCCATCTCGAATTGGGTCACCGTCTTTATGGGGGATGCTTCTGCCGCGCCGGTTGGGCGGTGCAGTGGCATATATTCCACCAGCGGTCGGTCTGCGATGACCACACCCGCCGCGTGGGTGCCGGCGTTGCGCACCACCCCTTCCATATCCGCTGCTGTATCGATCAAATCCTTGAGGTAGTCTTCCGATTCATACAGCTCCTTGAACTCAGGGATTTCCTCCAAAGACCCCTTGATCGTCACCGGCTTGCCGGGGATGTTGGGGATCAGCTTGGCCACCCGGTCCACCTCGCTCAGGGGGATATCCTTTACCCGTCCCACATCGCGGATGGCGGCGCGTGCGCCCAGCGTGCCGAAGGTGATGATCTGCGCCACCCGGTCGGTGCCGTACTTTTGGGCGGTGTACTCGAGCACCTCCGAACGGCAGTCATCCCTGAAGTCCAGGTCGATATCCGGCATGTCGATACGCCCCGGGTTGAGGAAGCGCTCGAAGATCAATCCATATTGGAGCGGCTCGACCAGGGTGATATCCAGGCTGTATGCCACGATGGAGCCGTTGCCCGAGCCGCGCACGTTATACCAGATGCTCTGCTCACGCGAATAGCGGCACAGGTCCCACACGATGAGGAAATAGGTATCGAAGCCCATCTTGTGGATGACTTGCAGCTCGTAATCCAGGCGCTCGCGCACCACCGGGTCAGTGGTCTGCTCGC
>JBGPBQ010000161.1:0-9413 GCA_041481345.1 Anaerolineae bacterium | reverse complement strand
TACTGACTAAGGTACTTCATCCGGTCGGACTTCGCGACCAGTCGCAGCCGACTGCAAAGCAGCCAGGCTGAATTGGAGGACAGCTTTACCAGTTGGCCCATCCAGACGTGGTTGCTCACCAACATAAAGCTTCTCGATACAATCCTGCGTGGCGGCGATAAAACTATCGTGCCACTCCACTCCTTCGAGTGGGATGGGGGTCGTTTTTCCATCCTTGAAAATCATCAGCTCAGGCAAGTCAACTGTCTTTGCAGTGAAGCGGTTGATAAATAGGATGCCCTGCTCGCCAATGACTTCAATCCGGTCATCGTCGGCGTAATAGTCTGAGAAGATGCGCATTTTTGGCGTATGCTCGATATCCAGCTGGCCGTAGCGGTGGGAGGCTTTGTATTGGAATATGATTGCGGCTGGGGCATCGATTTTAACTATCCCTCCAGCTTCCTTGACCGGGGTCTGGTCGATCCAGGCGAACACCTTTTCCACAGGACCACCCAAGAAAAAGCCAAGCGAGAACAAGTGGTAGCCGTGGTCAAAGACCAACGGTCCGCCACCGCATTGCTTTTCGTTGAAGCGCCACAGCCAGGCCGACAGTGGTACTTTCCAGGAAGTATCAGCTGTTCCAGTACTGACGTGCATGCGTACAGCCCGCACTTCACCTATCTCACCTGCCTCGATCATCGCACGGGCGCGCACCGCCGGGGCGTAATAGACGAAATTCTCGTAAACCCGCAACATCACACCCGCCGTGTCTGCTGCGGCGATCATTTTGTCAGCTTCGAGAGCCGAGAGCGCCATCGGCTTCTGAACCGAGATGTGCTTGCCAGCTTGGGCTGCCTGAACGGTCATCGGGCAATGCATGTTGTGCGGTGTGAGCAGCTCCACCAGGTCTACATCTTTATCCTCCAGTAACCGCATATAGTCGGTGTAGACCTTTTCCACACTCCATTCCCTGGCTTTCTTCTTGGCCCGGGCTTTGTTGGTATCACACACAGCGACAATCCTGGCATCGGTACGCTTGCGATAGCCCATTTGATGCAGATCCGAGATGCGGCCGCAGCCGACTATGGCAACACGAATAGGGTTCATCATTGTTCCTCCGCTCTACGGGGTTCGACTTGACTCATCTGGCTTTTACCCGAAGGCTGCTTGCTTCGCATACGGCGAGCTGGTTACTATCGGCATGACAGGCATTTTCTGCTATGTACGAGATTTACTGGCACATAAATTCAAATTCGTCCAAACTTACATGGTTGATATATTCAAAGTCCAATCTCGTGGCGCATTGATTGCACTTCATCGCTCCAGCTACCCACGTTCCAACGACCATACACCCCCATCCCACCCAACGGATTGGAGCCATAATATACTGGCAAGTGGATTAATGACAGCCCGGCGTGTTTCCCGGCCCGTTCTAGAGCGCCCAGGAGTGATTCTGGAGTGCATCCGCCATCCAGCGCCAGCAGGCCAGGTATGCTGCGAGCCCAGGCAAGGTAATCTACTTTCAGCGTATTCCAGGTTGCGAAGCCAGTACCATATTGGGCTTCTTGCAAACCAGTGATGGCACCCATACGCCCGTTATCAAGCATCAGAATGCAACCATGCGCCCCGTGCTCGATTCCGTCAATCAGTATCTGTGGGTTCATGCTGAATGATCCATCGCCGGTCAATGCCAGGCCGTAGAAGGGTTTCGACGCAACCCCTGTTGCCAACAAGGCTGAGACCGCAAAACCCATGTACGAGGCACCCGCCTCGGTATAGGTCTGGTTGGGATGCTCATCTTCGACGATCTGAAAACCATTGGCTTGCACATCCCCGGCATCAAAGAAGCTGACTGCACCCATCGACCTTGCCCAATCAGTGGCAAATTTGATGACTGCAGGTTGGGTCAGCACCGCAGCACCCCAGTACTCATCGAACAAAACTGGATGAAGGACACGCTCCTGTTTGAACAACTGCCAGGCAAGTTTTTTGTTTGCACACGCCTGCAACCAATCTGATTTTCCGCCTCGTTCCAGACCGAGCGCCTGGTTCAAATTCTTCAGCGTCCTGCGCACATCGCCGACCAGTGCTAAGGTCTGATGGTAGTGGCTGGCATCCTCCAAATCGGCATTTATATTGATCACCCGTTTCACGTTTGGGTAACCGGTGCGCGAGCAGTCCGATTGGCAGACAGCCCGCGTCCCGATTGCGAGCAGCAAGTCGGCATTTTCCATGGCGTAGTTTCCGCATAACGAACCCTTCGAACCACCCACACCCATATTCTGTGGATGGCGATAAGGAATGCAACCAGTCGCGATGGGAGTATGAACCAGAACCCCACCTGAGCGTTCCAGCAATGTAATTAATTCCGGACCCGCGTTACGTCCACCACCCCCCACCTTGATCACAACCTTATCAGCTTCCTTGATCCAGTTTGCTGCCAGGGTGTAGTCTCCTTCTGCCGCGCCCAGCGAAACTGGGCTGTCTTCTGGTAGCTCCAAGAGATTGAATCGCGGTAGCCAGGCGGATTGGGTATTCATAGGCAATAATAGATAGAATGGGCTGGGACGATAGGGGTGCCCCACCGTTACCGCGCCGCGCTGTAAGGCGGTTGATAGCGCCATGGGAGTGTGCAAGCTGTAGGCGCTGCCCATCGTTGTCGCTAATCGCAGGAACAGGGCTTGTTCGTGCTTGGGGATTTGCTGCATGTTGAAACCTTCATCTTCAGTGGTCTCGTCACCGAAGATATACCAAACACCGATGCCGTCTGATGCTGGAGCTAACGAGGCAGCCAGGGCTTGCAGTGCCCCAGGGCCAATGGATGTGACCACAGCGGCCTTTTCACCTGTGACCCAACGCAGAGCCGTGGCTGCATGGGAGGCTTCAATTTCACTTCGTACCCCGTAGACTTTCAACAATCCTGCTTCCTGGTAGATGCGCAGCACTTCGCCCACCTCAGTCGACCCATGACCGAAAACGGTGAAGTATGTTTTTACATGCTGCTTGAGCAGACCTAGCACCAACGCTTCAGATAGGGTCAGGTCGAGGCAATCTGGCAAGCTGCCCCGGGTAAAAGCAGCAGCATGCTCTACCCGGTCGTGGGTAAGTTCTTCGTGGGTTCGTTTTGGGAAAGAGGTCATCGTATCCTCAAATCATCATTGATTTAATAAGCGTATATGGGCTGTTTGCTAAGAAATATGTCCACGAAGTGAACACCGCAATTGTAGCTGACTACGTTCAAGCTTTAATCAAAAGCCTCCAGGGTAAGCTCTACCAGGTTGTCTGCGACAATATCCGCAGCCGATAAAGCAGACCTGGTGTGGGTGGTACAGACTGCGATGCATTTCATGCCGGCCTGCTTGGCTGCTGTAACTCCGGCGATGGCATCCTCGACCACAACGCACTGCTCCGGCTCCACGCCCAGCTGCCGGGCGGCTTTGAGAAAAACAGCCGGATCCGGTTTTCCAGGCATGAAATAAGCCAATATCAGAGCTGAGAAGTACTGCCGGATGTTCAGCTCATCTACCGTAGATTCTATATTTTCCGGGGGTGCAGAGGATGCAACAGCCTGGAGAGCACCTCTCTCTTGTAACCGTCTCAGACATTCTAACGCCCCCGGTAGCAGCTGCAAGCGTCCATGGATCAGCTCTCGAAAGAGACCCTCTTTACGGTCGCTGACCATCTCCAGAAAATCCGCTTCTGGCGGTTTCCCCAGCAGAATGGTCAGGATGCCTTTGTTGTTCATCCCAAAAGTCGAGCGGAATTTGTCACGTTCGAACGGGATCGATAAGGCGGTCAACGTCTCCAGCCAAGACTGGTAATGCAGCTCTCCGCTATCTACCAACACGCCATCCATATCCCACAGGACGGCGCGCTTATTGGCCATATTCCTCAAGATAGCGCCGGTGGGCGCGGGCCACTTCATCGGGCGGGATCTCGTCCGGCTGCCCGAGCTGCATGGCGTAATAGACCGTGCGCGCCACATCCTCGACCATCACCGCCGCCTTGACCGCTGCTTCAGCCGTCCGGCCGATAGTGAACACACCGTGGTTTTTCATCAGGATGGCCGGGCTGGACCCAATCGAACGCAGGATCTCCTGCCCGATTTCGTCATTTCCAATCCTGGCATATGCCCCGACCGGGATTGGACCGCCGAACTCATCGCAGATGGCGGTCAACACAGGCGGGATGGGCCTGCCAACCGCCGCCCAGGCGGTGGCGAAAGTGGAATGGGTATGGACGATGCCGTTCACGTCGGTCCGGTGGCGGTAGACGTAAACATGGGCAAATGTGTCGGAGGAAGGTTTATATTTCCCTTCGATCATCTTTCCGTCTAGGTCCACCACGCACATCGCTTCGGGTGTCAACTCTTCATAGCGAATGCCGCTCGGCTTGATCACCACAAACCCGGTCTCCGGGTCTCGTCCGCTGACGTTGCCGGAGGTCCAGGCGACCAGTTTGTTGCGCAGCAGCTCGACATGCAAGCGGTAGATCTCAGCCCGCAGTTGATCAAGCAACATGCTTCACCTCGGCTTTAATCTTCTTGAGAGTCTTCATCACGTTGTTCTCACCGCGTCCGAAATAATCGTGCAGGCGCAAGTATTCAGCGAAGAGTTTTTCGTAAACCGCCTGGTTCTCCGGGATGGGCTTGAAGGTTTCGACTTTGAGATGCGCCATCGTCTGAGCGGCATCGTAAATCGAATCATACCCCCCGGTGGATTTTCCCGCTGCCACCGCGCCGAACATGGCAGACCCAAGAGCCGGCGTCTGTTTCGAAGCAGTGACCTTGATCTCGCGACCGGTCACGTCGGCATAGATCTGCATCAGCAATTTATTCTTCTCCGGCAGACCGCCGCAGGCAACGAGCTCACGGATCGGGACGCCATTGTGCTGGAATGCATCCACGATGACGCGTGTGCCATACGCGGTGGCCTCGATCAGGGCGCGGTAGATTTCCTCGGGCCTGGTCGCCAGGGTAGCACCCAGCAGCAAACCGGTAAGGTCCACATCCACCAGCACGCTGCGGTTGCCGTTCCACCAATCGAGAGCCAGCAAGCCTGATTCTCCGGGTTTTAACCTGGCTGCTTTTTCTTCCAGGAGTTGATGGATGTCAATATCGCGTTCTTTCGCCTCATCCATGCAGGCTGCAGGGGTGCAGTTCTCCACGAACCAGGCAAAATGGTCCCCTACGCAGGATTGCCCGGCTTCATAACCGAAGAAGCCCGGGATGATGCCATCTTCTACGTATCCACATATACCCGGGACCAGGTGTTCATCTTCTCCCAACACCATATGGCAGATGCTGGTGCCCATGATCATGACCATGCGACCGGGTCCGGTAACCGTTGCCGCCGGGACGGCCACATGGGCATCCACATTGGCGATTGCCACGGCTGTGCCTTGGTTCAGGCCGGTCCATTGGGCAGCCTGTTGAGTCAATCCGCCGCCACGATTGCCAATAGGCTGGATGGTGCGCGACATTTTCTCATCTACTACCTTCTCCATACGCGGGTCGAGGGCGGCAAAAAAGGAATCTTCCGGGAAACCCTCGCGCTTAGACCAGATGGCTTTGTAACCCGCAGTACACGAGTTGCGCGTCTCCTCCCCGGTCAATTGCCAGACGACCCAATCGGCGGCTTCGAGCATTCGATCAGCTGCCTGGTAGACCTCGGGGGCTTCGTCCAAGATCTGCAGGACCTTGGAGAAGAACCACTCGGATGATATCTTGCCACCGTAGCGATCGAGCCACTTCAGACCCATCCTGCGGGCGGTGACGTTGATCTTGTCGGCTTCAGGTTGGGCGGCGTGGTGCTTCCAAAGCTTGACCCAGGCATGGGGTTTGGAGCGCAGCTCTGGTAAGAGGCATAAAGGGGTGCCGTCCGCCTTGACCGGCAGCATGGTGCAGGCAGTAAAGTCGATCCCGATTCCGATCACGTCTTCCGGCTTCACCTTTGATTCCGCCAGCACCGCCGGGATGGTGCTCTGGAAGGTGCGGATATAATCCTCCGGGTCCTGCAAAGCCCAGTCCGGCTCAAGGCGGATCTCCCTATCGGGGATGGGCAGTTTTTCGTCGATCACCCCATGCGCGTAAGGGTAGACTGCTGTGGCAACCTCCCTGCCGTCTGCCACATCCACCAGCACTGCCCGCCCCGATTCAGTGCCGAAGTCCACACCGATTGCATATTTCGCCATATGAGCCTCCATCTATGGGGTAATAATAATTTTCAATCCATCTCGTCGTGAAGCAACAGCAAAGGCTTCAGCCGCATGTTCAAGGGAGAATGTGTGGGTGACGATCGAACGGACATCTACTTTTCCACTCTCCACCAACCGGATGGCGCGCGGGTAAGTGAGTTTCATCCTGCGCACCAGCTTGAGGGTCAGGCCCTTACGCCGCGCAATCGAGGCCGTAAACGCGGTCCGATCATCAGACGGGATACCCACCAGGATCACCTTTCCGCCTGGTTGAGCCGATGCGACAGCCATCTCGACGGCCGCGTTTTCCCCTGCCGCCTCGAAAACCACATCCAGTCCCTGACCAACCAGCATCGCAGCTTCCCGATCGCTGAAGCTGCTGTTTACCAGGCGAGTTTCATTTGCCCCGAGAAGGCGTGCCGCCTCCACCCGGTGAGGAAGGATATCTGTGGCTAGCACCTTGCTCGCACCAGCCAGCCGCGCCAGCTGAAGAATAAGCAGTCCGATCGGACCGCAACCAAAGATACCTACCGACATGCCTACCTTCAGGTGAGCCAGGTCCACAGCATGGATGGCAATCCCCAGCGGTTCCAGCATGACCCCGTCTGCATCCGACATCGCATCAGGGATGGGGTACAAACAGCGCACTGGCCAGGCCAGCTGCTCGCGCAGTGCCCCGTCCTGGCTGCCATGCCCCGCAAAAATGAGATTGATACATAGATTTGGGTCACCGCGCTTGCAATACTCACACACCCCGCAGGTGATGGAGGGGTCCACCGCCACACGCAGCCCTTCTTCCGTTAAGGCGGTAAACTCATGCCCGAGCACCAGCGGTTTCTCTAATCGGGCGTCCCCGATCCCCGCCTCATTGAGCCAGTGCAGGTCAGAGCCGCAGATTCCCACGGCGGTGACGTGCAAGAGCTTTTCTCCTTCCCCGGGCACCGGGACGGGCTCTTCATGCAGGCGAAGATCACCAGGATTATGTAGACGGAGGACTTTCATCGTAGTAATTAATTGCCGTTCAATCATTCTCTATTATAGAAAATTCCATTCCACCGGCTAGAGACCTTTAGCCAGGAGGTAGTACATATCATTCCACTTGAGCTCGTTCTTGAATTCCGCCAGCTCGGTATCATTGTCGATCACCAGGAATTCCATTACTGCCATCTCAGCGAAGTCGGCGAGATGCTGCGTGGTAACCGACTGGCTGAAGCCAGTATGGTGAGCCCCGCCTGCCAGGATCCAGCTGTGGGCTGCAACTTTGAGGCTGGGCCGGGGTACCCAAACCGCACTGGCAACCGGCAGCTTCGAAAGCGGTTTCTCCGGTTGGATCACATCCACTTCATTGACGATCATCCGGAAGCGGTTACCCAGGTCAATCAGAGTGGCGTTGACCGCCGGACCGCTGCCCACGTTGAACACCAGCCTGGCAGGATCATTCTTGCCACCAATTGAAAGGGGGTGGATTTCCAGGGACGGTTTCCTGGCCGCAATCGACTCACATACCTCCAGCATGTGGGCACCCAACACCTTTGGGCTTTGACCGTTGAAGTCATAAGTGTAATCCTCCATAAAGGAAGTGCCACCTGGTAGACCAGCGCCCATCACTTTCATTGCCCGGACGAGTGCCGCTGTTTTCCAGTCGCCCTCTGCCCCAAAGCCATAACCACCCGCCATCAAGCGCTGCACTGCCAGTCCTGGGAGCTGCTGCAATCCATGCAGGTCTTCGAAGGTTGTGGTGAAGGCTTTAAAATGACCTTCTTCGAGAAAGCGTCGCAGCCCCAATTCGATGCGGGCAGCTTCACGCAAAGCCTGGCGCTGATCTCCTCCCGGTCGCAGCGATTCCGCGACGGTGTAACTGTCATCGTATTCAGCCACCAATCGATCAATTTCCGACTCATCAACCGAGGATACGAACTTAACCAGTTCGCCGATTCCGTAGCCATTCACGGAATAGCCCAAGCGGATCTGTGCTTCGACCTTATCCCCCTCGGTGACGGCGACCTCGCGCATGTTATCTCCGAAGCGGGCAATGCGCTCCCCCTGGGCATCGTGCCAGGCGCAGGCAGCGCGTATCCAGGTCGCCAGGCTGGAAATCACGTCCTCATCCTGCCAGAAGCCCACAATGACTTTGCGATTCAGCCGCATTCGGCTGCCGATGAACCCAAACTCGCGGTCGCCGTGCGCCGACTGGTTGAGGTTCATAAAATCCATATCGATCTCTGACCAGGGCAAGTCGCGGTTGAATTGGGTGTGTAAATGCACGAAGGGTTTTTGCAGGGCGCGTAAACCGGCAATCCACATTTTTGCCGGAGAGAATGTGTGCATCCAGGTGATCAGCCCGATGCAGTTATGGGCATTGTTCGCCTCCCGGCACAGCTCTGTGATCGCGTCGGAGGTCGTGACCACCGGCTTGAAGATCACCTT
The DNA here is from genome assembly GCA_041481345.1 of Anaerolineae bacterium. Lineage (GTDB taxonomy): Bacteria > Chloroflexota > Anaerolineae > Anaerolineales > UBA4823 > FEB-25. The sequence continues at coordinate 812 of JBGPBQ010000161.1, read as the reverse complement.
TACCGGCAGTTTGCCCGATTGAGTCAGCTGCAACGCCATTTCGCGTGCGTGTTGCGCCACTATTTCGAGCGTGGCCTCACCATACAAATGCTGGCTTCCTGCCACGAGCCAGACCTCGAATTCTTTGAAATTGATCATGAATGCCTCCTAAAATGACCTTGAGTTTCATCCAATTTGACGCAAATAATTCAATTGTTGCCCAGGTATACCCTATTTAAGAACAGTGCTTTCACGTACAACCAGTTCGGTCGAGAGCAAAACTGTTTGTGCTTCTATTTGTTCGTTACGGCGGGAGGCTTCAATTTGTTTAACTACTTCTTGTACCGCACGGCATCCTAACTCATGATGATTATGGTTGATGGTTGTCAATGAGGGCCAAAAATATGCCGATTCGGCGAAATTATCAAACCCGACCACTGCTAATTTTTGAGGGATACGGATTCCGATCCGATTGGCAATGCGGAGTACTGAGAGCGCCATCTGGTCGTTGGCAACGAATACCGCGTCCATTTCGGGATAGGATTGCAATAACTTCTCAAATGCTGTTGCCCCACTGGCAGGGGACCAATTTCCTGTCGCCCAGTGATTGTCCGCAACTTTAATGCCAGATTTTCCCAGGGTTTCTTGCCAGGCTTGTTTACGCTGGCGCGCTTCCCACCAATCCAACGGGCCAGAAATATGACCGATATGGGAAAAACCCTGTTCCAGCAGGTGTCGAGTTGCCAGGACCCCTCCGGCATAATTATCAACCAGTACGATGGATACTCCCGCGCGAGGCTGCATGGTTAGAAAAACAACCGGTACGGGAACAT
>JBGPBQ010000160.1:0-9420 GCA_041481345.1 Anaerolineae bacterium | reverse complement strand
TTAACAACTTGATAGGATGGGCAACCTATCCGAGTATTAGTGATCCCCTGCATTATATAAATATTATTTTTACAAGTCTACCTAACGCAGCTGAAGTATTAAGCCATCGCCGTCGTGAGGCAGCGGCAATGGTATTAATGAAACAGTTTTATATAAACTATTACCAGGGAAATAGGTTGGCAGTATTTCGTCTTTTCCCTGCTGTTCTTATTCGGGATCCAAACTGGCTTCATAATCGGGGTGCAATATTGATGTGGCTGGAGTCCATATTTGGTAATAAATTCCGTGATTTTTTAAGAAATCTGGCGGGGAGCATGAAAAAAAATTTAATAAGAATCGCGAAATGCTGAAAGATGCTACTTTTTTGACGAGATTCTAGTTTGGTATACTTGCGGATATTTAGGTGAACCAAATTTGCACCAATTATTTGATGGTCCAACTTATATTCCGTATGGTCGAAGATTATTCTATATAACCTTGCTATATTTTTGGCACCAGGCTTATTTCGCCGGGGTGATTCAATGACTGTGATTGCGGGAAAGTGTGCATCCAGAAGTTAGTTTATGCCTAGAGTCAGCGTAATCTTACCAACATACAATAACGCAATCATGCTCAAAAGAGCGATTGATAGTGTTTTACAGCAAACCTATTCTGATTTTGAATTGATTGTTGTAAATGATGGTTCAACGGATCAAACAGAAAACCTCTTAGAATCTTACGGTCAGAAAATCAGGGTAATAAATCAAATTAATCAAGAACGCTCAGCTGCCCGAAATAACGGTATTAGGATGGCACAGGGAGAATATATCGCATTTCTTGACGATGATGATTGGTGGCTTCCCGATAAATTATCCAGACAATTGCAATTGCTTAATGAGTATCCTGAATGTGTGCTTTGCTGCTGTTATGCTGATCAAATAACTCAAAATCAGACTTTTTTACAAAGGATGGAGATGGATTTTCCAATCCACTCCAAACCTTTTGATGCCTTTAGCTGGTTTTACTTAGGAAATTCGGTTCCAACTCTGACGGCGATTGTTACACGGCGGATTTTAGATAAATCTGGTCTATTCAATACGCAACTATCTACTGTAGAGGATTGGGATTTATGGATGCGGGTAGCTCTGCATGGGCAGATTATATGCTACCCAAAATCTCTAGCGTGTATTCAACTGCATCACCGCTACTTACCAGACATGTTTGATCATTATAACCAACAGGATGCGCGATTAGTTGTACTGAATAACATGAAACGTCTTCTGACTGAACTTGGATTTCTCGAGAGGATCGACCCAGGGTTGATGCGATTAGGTGAGGCACGAGCCTTCTGGTATGGTGCATTGATTGACTTTGCTGTGAACAAGATTGATTCAGCTAAAGAAAGGGCTCTAAAATCGTTCGCAACCGATGCCTCGTTTTTCGAACAAAGAATTTCTGGGAATGCTTTTGAGATGCTTATTGGTTTTTCAGTTTCTTTAAACGAGGAATTTACTCAACCAATGGATGCAGAAAAATTTATCGGCCATGTATATCATAACCTGCCCGATTTATTAAAGACCAGGTTGAAATCATATCAATTAACAGGAGCAATGTCCGCATGGTACGGTCATCATGCTTACCAAAATTCCAATTACATGGCAGCGTCACGATTTATGTTTATAGAAATATTATCTGATCCTTCTTTAATAATCAATAAAGGTAACCTGGCAGTTCTTGTTAAAAGTATAATCAAGAACTAGCACGCTTAATTTCAAAATACCGAATTAGTTATTCCCATAGTACATTCTGTTTATATATTTGTTGCATGTCTCGCGGTTATTAATCTTTAATGGATTTTCCAGGTTTAATTTGGAGAAAGTAATTTGTTAAGAAATATAAATAATCTCGTTGTTGCTATTTCAATCGTTCTAATAGTGATATTAGCTACACCCATTCAAAATGGAGATGCACAAGAAAGCGAGCCAGTCTGGCAGCCGGTGACTAGACTCGGTGGGGATCAAATTCCTGCCATGTGGCCGACAGTTATAGTAGATAATTATAAGAGCGTACACGTTTTTTGGACCGAATTGCTCGATTCTCAAGAGTCTAGCGATTATGTCATTATGCATACAATGAAAACAGGCCAGGGGGAGTGGACAACCCCCATCGATATAATAATTCGTGACAGTTGGCCGTATAGCCATCCTCATGGGGTTATATTAGATGGAAAGATTTATCTGATCTGGTCAGAATGGTCAGGTTTGTACTTTAGCAGTGCACCATTGATTGGGTCAGATAGTGCCGCTAACTGGCAAAAGAAACAAGTAATCGCCCAGCAAACAGGTATTAACCAAAACGCGATCGTCGTTGATCAAACAGGCACGATTCATGTAATTTATTCAGAACTAGCTGCTAACCTGAGCGGAGATGGTAATATTTATTATCTTACAACGATAGATGGTGGAGATTATTGGACCTCACCGCTACAAATTAGTAAGGTAGTCGACCCCAAAAACATGGTATGTAACAATCCAGATTTAGCAGTGGATAATCAGGGAGGGCTGTATGCAGCTTGGGGAGAGTCTAGATATATCAACGACGGTATAAACACGAGTTGGCGTGAGCGGGGGGTTTTGTTCACTAGGTCAATTGACATGGGTGAAAATTGGGAAGTGCCAATTGATATATCAGATCCGAACCCAACATCAACGCTATGGGAAGCAGCACCTTCTATTGGAGTGGATACGGAGGGTCAGGTTTCTCTCGTTTGGACTTGTGGTGAGAACCCATTCCGTTGTTATCGGTACTCGTCTGATCATGGAGCCACCTGGAATCCAATTGAAAACATTCTAAATCCATTCATGTCACTCGCTGGTTGGGATGGTATGGTCGTGACCCTGAACGGAGATTTGCATCTTATTACTCAACTGAGGTACCCAGAAAATATGTATTATTCGGTAAAACCGCGAAATGGCAGTTGGATTGGACCAACACCTATTTCTGATAATCAGGAAATTGCCTATGGACATTACCCGGAAGTCACCTCGGATGAAGAACGTCTTTATGTAGTCTTTCAGCAAAGTGATAAAGCAGGTCAAGTTTGGTATGCTGAAGGCTGGTTAACTAATAGTATCAGCTTCCCCTTAATTCCAAAAGCCACTCCGACATTTTCTCCAACTGTGTCAATAAGTACACCTCGGCCTCAAACCAGCGAAATTGTAAATACTCCATCACCAACAGTAACCATAAGCGTTATTGGAAATTCATCTTCAACTTTATGGCCTTTAATCCTTGCTGCTATTGTGCCGGGGATAATGGTGGTTACGATTCTATTACTCAAAAAATTTCGTAATGTGTAAAGGAAATATTATTCCATCCAGAGCCGACTAAAAGATTGCCTGAATTATAAATTGGTTAGTGTCTCTCCCGTTCGCAGGGAGAAGATACTAATTACCAAATTACTTAAGAAAATCAGACATAACCGTTCTCAGTTTTTTTATTCAATTAATTATATATATATTATATGAAATCCAACTTGCGAATTGCGCTTTTCCACAATTTACCCTCCGGCGGGGCTAGACGTGCAATCTTTGAGTTTACAAAAGGTCTTGTAGCTCGGGGGCATCGTGTCCATGAATTTCGCTTGTCAACTGCCAATTCAACTTTTTTAAATATGGCTGATCTGACAATAGGTGAAACGGTATTTCCGTTTGAAGTCCCGAAATATAAACGTTTACCTATTCCAGGAATTACCCCTTACGCAAATGCGTGGAAGACCATCGCTATGTTTCGTGGCTTGAATAACCTTTCCCGCCAAATTGCTTCATTCATTGACCACAAAAACTTTGATGTGGTTTGGGTTAATGACTGTCAGATCAGCTTAAAACCATTCTTGGTACGATACTTGCGAACCCCGTATATATTTTATAGCCATCATGGAGGAACATATTTAGGGTTCTATGAAGGTCTGGAGCAAATTGGAGAGAAAGGACCGAAAACAGCTATAGAAAGAGCTAAGGGTACGTTTTTTTGGTTGCCTACTGTGCTCCAAAAACAATACATTCACCATAACGAGATTGCTAATGCCCGTGATGCAACCTATGTAGTAACCAATTCATCCTTTGCAGCAGAATCTTATTATCAATTTTTTGGTATTCCAGCTCGGGTTGTAAATTATGGTGTCAATCATCAAACTTTTAAACCATCAACGACTGATAGAGGGGAATACGTTCTTACAGTAGGTGCATTGATTTACAGAAAAGGATTTCGTTTTTTAATATCGGCATTATCGTTACTGCCTCCCGAATATCGTCTGCCATTAAAGATTATTGCAAATTTCATTGATCCAATGGAAAAAGAGAAGCTTGATTATCTAGCAAAACAAGCGAAGGTCAAAATTGACATACAACAAATATTCGATGATGACGAATTAGCGCAGATTTATCAAAAGGCAAAGGTATTTTTATATTCACCAATAATGGAACCATTTGGTTTATCGCCACTTGAAGCACTTGCATGTGGAACACCGGTTATAGCCGTTAAGGAAGGGGGGCCACGAGAAATTGTGACAGATGGTGTAACTGGGTTCCTGGTGGAGCGGGACCCTGCTGTTTTTGCAGAGGCGCTTAAACTCCTTCTTCAGAATGACAAATTACGAGAAGAAATGGGAGCAAATGGAGTTGAAATGACCCACTCTCAATGGGATTGGACAATAGCTGCAACCAGCCTGGAATGGCACCTGCAACATGCCATTCAACTATCTCGAAAGTCTGACCATAGACTTGTGGAATAATTTCCCTGCCTTCGTTGAAACCCTTTGGGGCTGAACCTGGTTAAATTCTAGATAATTATGATAGAGAATTCACCACAGATAGTTCAATGAGCATTTTGATTAGAATCCTGATAATTTCTAGATAAAAATCCCACAGTATTAGGATTATCAATAATAAGAATGAAGAAGATTAGTGTTTGTATTCCAACATATAATGGAGCTCGCTTCCTTCGGCAAGCCATCAACAGTGTGCTCGAGCAAACATTCCCACCTTTTGAGCTGATTATCGTGGATGATGCATCTGCTGATGATTCGTTCGAGATTGCTTCCAGTTATCAAGACCAGCGGATAAAATGTTTCCAGAATCCGGAACGCCTGGGGTTGGTGGGAAATTGGAATAGATGCATTGAGCTGGCTTCAGGTGAATACCTGTATATATTTCATCAGGATGATGTGATGCAGCCGGGTAACCTGGAGAAAAAAATCAACAGATTAGATGCTGATCAGAAAATCTCTTTCGTATTCTCCGATATATTAACAATCGATGAATCGGGAGATGTACTGGGTGGTCATTGGAATCCAGGGCTAAAAGGTATCGACCGAAATTTTCGTGGACCAGAATTTTTTGAGTATCTGCTTGAGCGGGGCAATTTTGTTCCATGTCAGGCGGTCATGTTGCGGGCAAAAGTAATTCAACAAGCAGGAAGATTTGATAAGCGTTTGCGATATACCCCCGATTATGAGATGTGGCTTAGGCTAAGTCTTACAGGTGATGTGTTTTATGTTGATGAGCCGTTAGTTATGCTTAGGCGACATATACATCAAGAAACCAATCTATTCTTAGGGAAAGCAATCGAAGTAGAAGAAGTATGGAAAACGATTGAAATAATTTTTACAGAACACAATCATAAAATATCACAACCAGAAAAATCGTACCATAAGGCAATTCAGCAATTGATCAATTGGACAAATCAATTACTAAGGATAAACCTTAAGCAATTTAGGTTTCGCAGATCATTGAAGCTTGCAGCATTATTACTAGAATTTATTCATCTTCGGGAAATGAAATTACCTTACCTTCAATCCCGTTTACCTATTATTTAAGTATGAATCATAATAAGAACCTAAAAGTAATCCGTGCTTTACAGCCGGAGCTTATATATAAATTACATCTGTTATCTCTGAGATACGATTGGCAGACACCGGGGTCGAAATTTCTCCTTCTGTAATCGTTCGAATTAGTAATAATTCAGAGCTATTAATTGGTTCAGGGTCAACAATCGGTCTTTATACAATTCTTGATTTACTAATCGATCCAAACACTACTCTCGCTCACCGCTTCATACTTATGATTGGGAGCCTGGTAGCAATTTATGAGTTTAATAATATACAGCCACCGAGAGCCAAAATAGAGATTGGAGATAGTTTTTTTCTTTCGCAGCATGTATCGTGAATCGGATCAAATCATGGAACCTCAAGGTCTGTGATGATTCAACAGCAACCCTGGGATTTATCGAAATCTGGGATGAAGATTAGTCGGGATGTATGGATTGGTACACATTTTGTTGTATTACCGGTAGTTACAATGGGAGACGGCGCCATTTTGGCAGCAGCTGCTGTGGTGAGTTTGGATGTTCAGGTATATGCAATAATAAGTGGGATTCCAGCCCGGATCAATGGATATCGTGAGTAGAGAAATTTGAAAATACTCTTTCTATCTAATTATTATCCTCCTTATCATCTGGGTGGATTGGAAGAGCTCTGTGAAGAAGTTGCCAATCTGCTCGTTATGCGAGATCATTCAGTCTCAATTCTTACCAGTAACTACGGGGTACATGGAATTACAGGTAAAGAGAAGAATGTTCTTCGTCTATTAAATCTCGATATGGATATTCGCCCGATCTGGTCAAGTCTTAAATTCTTTACTGGTCGGCATGATCGATTGGTACAGGATATCCAAACGCTCAAGAGTGCGATTGAACTTATTGAGCCGGATTTATTCGTTGTATGGGGGGCGTGGAATATTTCAAGGTGGGTTCTTGCGCAGGCAGAACAGATTCTGCCAAATAGAGTTATTTATTATTTTGCTGATTGTTGGCCAACAGTTCCAGATGCCAATACACAACATTGGCAGGGAAGGGGACGTAAATTTATTACACGGCTCCCCTATGCATTATTGGGTAGGATAGCATTAATAGGACTTAAAAAAGAGCCACGGGCGCCAGAATTGAAATTCGAGAAAACGATTTGTGTAAGCCAGGCATTGAAAAGCACACTAATTGAGTATGGACTACCCATTAAAAATGCGGAAATTATTTATAACGGGATCCACGTCGAAAATTTCTTTCAGCCTGTTGATAGAAAAAAAGAACGAAATACTCAGCTACCTCTCTCCCTACTATACGCCGGACGTCTTGCTCAAGAGAAAGGTGTTCATCTAGCAATTAATGCAGTTAATGGACTAATTCGAAGGGGTTATTTGGTTCATTTGGAGATAATAGGCCAAGGATTACCCGACTACGTGCAGTATTTAGAAAATATTGTCAGTAGTTTACAAATTGACGAGTATGTAATTTTCTCCGAGTATGTTCCTCGGGAAAAAATACCCCAGGTACTTGCCAGTCATGATGTTTTATTAGTTCCTTCTCTCTGCCCAGACGCCTTACCTCGCATCATACAGGAAGGGATGGCGGCTGGGTTAGTGGTGATTGGAGCAGCTATTGGTGGAATCACGGAAGCAATCGACGATGGAGTGGATGGTCTATATTTCTGTAATAATGATGTAGAAGATTTAATAAATAAAATAGAACAAGTATACAATTCTCCAGATTTATATGAGCGTATTTCAAAGGCGGGAGTGCAGAAAGCTGCAAAGAATTTCGATATTCGTCGAACTGTTGATGAAATGGAAATCTATCTAGGTAATGTGGCATCTAGTATCGCATGAAAATTCTATTTCTATCTCCGTGGTTTCCATTTCCACCCGAAAATGGATCTAAGATCCGAAGTTACAATCTGATCAAGACTTTATCAAAACGACACGATGTACGATTGATCTCGTTTACACGGGCGAGAGAAAATGTTGATCTGGAAGGATTGGAGGGGATTTGCCGATTAGAAGCGGCGATTCCTTGGCGAGAATTCAATCCAAAAAGTTGGAAAAGCCTCGCCGGCTTTTTCAGCCCAACCCCCCGATCAGTAATTGACACTTACAACCCGCAGATGGCAAACCAATTGCAGCGATCCATTAAACACGAACGCCCGGACCTCATCGTCGCCTCAGAAACACATACTGCTATTTATGCCAGTCGAAAATGGGATATACCGTGTATCTTCGATACGGTAGAACTTGAATTAATCACACAAAACTGGTCGACAGCAAATTCCACAATTACTAAGCTTCGTGAACAGCTTACTTGGGCTAAAGGTCAAGCATTTGTCAGGTGGCTAGTAAAGAAGTATGATGCTTGTACTGTTGTCTCTGAGAGAGAACGAGAAATACTCTACCGTCTGATAGATGGAAACAAATGTTTAAAGGTAATACCGAACGGTGTCGATCTTGATTATAATCGACCTGGCATTACCAAACCCCAGCCTTATACGTTGATTTATCCTGGTGCGCTTACTTTTAGCGCCAACTTCGATGCGATGAGCTATTTCTTGCAAGATATCTTTCCACTCATCAGAGTCAAGGCACCCGAAGCAACGCTAAAAATAACCGGAACGGTACAAGGAGTAGATCTCTCACGGCTCCCATTGGACGGTCATGTAGAATTGTCAGGTTTTTTATCGGATATTCGCCCAGCTGTTGCTGGTGCCTGGGCTTGCGTCGTTCCTTTACGTCAAGGTGGAGGCACCAGGTTGAAGATCCTGGAAGCGATGGCTCTAGGGACCCCAGTAATTGCAACACATAAAGCTGTAGAAGGGCTGAGTGTAACCCCCGAGAAGGATATTCTCCTGGCAGATAATCCCGATGAATTTTCTACCCAAACTATTCGGTTGTTGAATGATAAGCGATTGCGGGATGAGTTGTCAAAAAATGGAAGGGAATTGGTAGTAAATAACTATGGCTGGGATGCAATTGGTTCTTCATTTGATCGTTTAATTGAGAGCGTGATCAAGAACAGAGAACCAAAAGAACATAATACAGCTGGTCGGTTGGGTAGTACTTGATGTCGAAATGACAACTATTCTTTCTAACTTATGTCATTTACGATAAGTAAAATATACATGTCAAATCTCCATATTTTTAAATACTTATAATAATCAATTACAGCAGTTTCTAGAGATGATATTCAAAAAAACCATCAATAAAATCCTTTCATCTGTATACCAACTATTCCTACCGTATTTGGAATGGCGTCCTGATGTTTGGATTAAGTGGGGGGTGATACTGATGGTTATTGTAGCTTCAATTATTTTCGGTTACAAAGCCTCCCCAAAATGGGCTTTTCTTTCCGTACTTCTGGTAGGCGGTTTTTGGGGATTCATAGTTTTGCTGCGTAGACCAGAGATTGGTATTATCTTACTTATTCCGATATCATTTTTTGCCCGATGGGAAATAGGTACAGGAAGAATCATAGCATTCAACTTCACTTATCTGTTTTTAATTGCAATCCTAGGAATATGGATATTTAGTATACTAACCTCTCACAGTCCAGTCGAAAAAT